>CAJJOX010000103.1 GCA_905193485.1 uncultured Porphyromonadaceae bacterium
TCACCGAATTCTTCAAATTTATTGCCTAATTTTGCACTTGCAGGTAGAATCTGCGGCGCGGAATATGCAGCAGTAGCGGGCGCGGCGGCACTCGCCGGAGGATAAGGACTTTACGTGTTGCAGCAGCCTTAGTAAAATCGGTATCGTAGGAGATGCGATTTAGGAGTTCAAGAATAACGCCGCCGGAGTTTTTTCTTCGCCTTGCTGCGAAAGCGAGCCATGGCCGATAACCATACGGTATTCGTTTTATTTTTAAATAAAAACGCTTCTGTTTGACTGAAAATTATCGATGTGGTCGTCACTATTCAATATGTGGCGATCGGAAAATGTTTATGGGGACCGTTTGTGCCATCTCATGTATTTGAAGGTCTTTTATTGGCGGATAAATGACAATGACAAGAGCCGGATGGCATATTGCGCTCCGGCTCTTGGGTTATTCAAAAACAGTTGGATGATCTGTTTCAGATTACTGTGTCAGGGGTGATGTCGGCTCCGGTGTCCGGAATAGCTTTGATCAGTGTTCCGTCGGTCTTGAAATAGAGTTCGGTATCGGTCTGGCCGGCTTTCTCTACTTCAATAAGATAGAAATTTCCGGTGGCGTCGGGATATTCATATAGGGATATGTCGTCTATGGTCCAGTCGCGGTATTCTGTTTTGTTGAAAGCCGTGTTTATAACTGTCGGAATGAGGAACAGATCCTTGCCGTAATCCGTCTCGGTCATTTTCAGCTGTCCGTCGGCTGTGAACCAGTGTTCAACATCTATCGTATTGTTGTTTTTGCTGTATTCGGCGGTGTAGTATTGACCGGATTTTTCAAATTTAACAGATGCGATGTTAATATCAGGGAATTGTGCTTTGAATGCATCGACAACCGTAGCGGGAACATTTGATATGTTGTTTTTGTCGTCATCATCGTCACCGCAAGCGCTGAATGTAAAGACGGCCGCTATGAGAGGGAGAATGAGAAAGTTTCGCAATTTCATTTTGGTTTTCTTTTGTGGGTTTAACTGATTTGACGTGTAAACGTCTGCAACTGCAAATATGTTCAATTTGCAGCCGTGTCAACCTTGGGATTTAATAAGTTATGACAGGTTCAATGACAATTGCCTCATCGATAATGCGCTGTAGCTCTTTTGACGACGGGACACGTCCTGTCAGGTTTCGTGTTTCGTTGACTTCGATGAGTTTCGCCTCAAGCTTGTCGGCCGAACGGTGCCGGAGTTCCTTCACGGTGTCGACGCCGGCAGCCTCAAGCAATTCGGCAAATTGAGGTCCGACACCTTTGATGCGGAAAAGATCAGCATGGTTTGTCCAACGCAGAATCAACTTTTCGGGAATGCCGGTGGTTTCTGCAACTTTTTTGCGACCTTTGGCTGTGGCGCATGTTTCGAGGAGTTTTTCAACAGTGTCGATACCGGCGATTGTGAGTTTCTCAGCGTAGGTTTCACCTACTCCTTCAATGTCAATGATATTGTATCTCATAATGGTAAAATTTATGCCGGTGACCAGTCCTTTCGGAAAATGATGGGAACTGATGCCCCGGCCGGTTGAATTTTACCTGAAAAACAATTTCAAAGACTGTTTTGTGCGGTGAGATTAAAAATCAAGGAATCTCATAGCTGGGTATGTCGACCAGCTTGATGCCGAATTTGAGAGAGGAGTATGGGCTGATGGTGCTTTGTCCAGTAGTTCCATATCCCATGGTGTAGGGGAGGATGATTTCACATGTGTCGCCGACACGCATATCCGTAAGAGCCACGCGCCATCCGGTGACCACCGACTGAAGACCGAACGTTCTGACCGAATCTGACGTATTTACGGTTGTGGAATCAAACACGACATTGTTGTATAACAAGCCTTTGTATTTTACCGACACCTGACTTGTAACCATAGGCGAAAGATTGCCTAAAGTCTGGCTGCGGTCATTGAAATAGTGTATAAGCACGCCGGAGTTCGGAAGCCACGATGGATTTAGCTCTTGATAAAAAGGAGTCCCGTCGGCATTGACGCTGTCTTTCATGTTGAGATACCAGAGGTTGTTGGCGTTTCGCCATTGGGCATATTCCGACCATGAATTGTCATCGCTGCCGCAAGAGGTGCCGAAAGTGGCTGCACTTAAAACAAGAGCTATGAGATAGAAGAGCTTTTTCATTTATTGAATTCGTCATTAACGTTAGGCGCTTTTTGCGCGGCTTGGTCGGCCTCATATTGCTGACGGGCTTCAAATCCGAACATTCCGGCAACGATATTTGCAGGGAAACGTTTTATTTTAATGTTATATTCTTTGACTGTCTGGGTGTATTTGTTGCGTGCCATTTCCACGCGGTTTTCCGTGCCGGCGAGTTCATCCTGCAGGCGGTTGAAATTTTCGCTTGCCTTCAAGTCGGGATATGCTTCGTGTACGGCATTGACATTTATGCTGAATTTCGACATCTCGGCTGTGAGTTTCTTCAACGCGTTGGCATAGGCGTTTGCGTCTGGTGCGTTCATTGCTTCGGTGGCGGCATTCATCAATGCGGTGGTATCGGTCGGGACGATTCCGGCGCGGGCGTTGGTCACACCCTGAAGGGTTTCCGATTCGTGTTTTGCATAAGCCTTTACGGTCGCCACGAGGTTGGGTATAAGGTCGAAACGGCGCTGGTATTGGCTCTGCACTTCGCCCCAGCTCTGTTCAGCGTCTTCGTTGAGTGTGACGATACTGTTGTATGTAGAGCAGGTCTGAAATCCGGTTATAATCAGTAGGCCGGCAATAATGGCTAAGATGATGAGGAGTTTGTTATTTTTCATATCTGAAAGAGGAGAGTTGTCATTTAAATTGGTGTTATGCAAGTTTCCGGAGCAAGGACGTGAGGCTTACGTTGTTGTGGATAAGGTGATGAAGTTCGTCGACACTTACACGGGTCTGTTGCATTGAATCGCGTTCGCGAAGGGTGACCGTATTGTCCTCAAGCGTCTGATGGTCAACGGTGATACAGTAAGGTGTGCCAATGGCATCCTGTCTGCGGTAGCGTTTGCCGATTGAGTCTTTCTCGTCGTAATGTGTGGCAAAGTCAAATTTAAGATCATTGACAATGGCACGTGCTTTGTCGGGAAGGCCGTCTTTCTTTACAAGTGGCATTACAGCGCATTTCACTGGGGCGAGAGCCGCAGGCAGATGCAGCACAACACGGGTGTCGCCTCCTTCGAGCTTTTGTTCTTCATAGGAGGAACAAAGCACGGAAAGGAACATGCGGTCAACGCCGATTGAAGTTTCGATCACATAGGGCACATAGCTTTCGTTGAGTTCCGGGTCAAAATATTTGATGTTTTTACCTGAGAATTTCTCATGCTGTGAAAGATCGAAATTGGTGCGTGAGTGAATGCCTTCGACTTCCTTGAATCCAAAAGGCATAAGGAATTCAATGTCTGTGGCAGCATTGGCGTAGTGCGCGAGTTTTTCGTGGTCGTGATAGCGGTATTTCTCATCGCCGAGGCCAAGAGCTTTGTGCCATTTCAGACGCCATTGCTTCCATTGGTCAAACCATTTGAGTTCTTCGCCAGGACGAACGAAGAATTGCATTTCCATCTGTTCGAATTCGCGCATGCGGAAGATGAACTGACGGGCTACAATCTCATTACGGAATGCTTTGCCGATCTGTGCGATTCCGAACGGAATGCGCATGCGGCCTGTCTTTTGCACGTTGAGATAATTGACAAAGATGCCCTGTGCGGTTTCCGGACGAAGATAAACGGTCATTGCGCCGTCGGCAGTAGACCCCATCTCTGTCTTGAACATCAGATTGAACTGACGCACCTCCGTCCAATTGCGGGTGCCTGATATCGGACAAGCTATTTCCTGATCGATGATGATCTGTCGGAGCTCATTTAGATCGTTGGAATTCATGGCTTTGGCGAAGCGTTCATGAAGCGCGTCACGTTTTGCGGTGTAATCGGCCACGCGAGGATTGGTCTGGCGGAAAAGAGCCTCGTCAAACGATTCGCCGAAACGTTTGCGTGCCTTGGCCACTTCTTTTTCAATTTTGTCGTCGATTTTTGCGATTTCGTCTTCAATAAGGACGTCGGCGCGGTAACGCTTTTTCGAATCACGGTTGTCGATCAACGGATCATTGAATGCGTCGACATGGCCTGAGGCTTTCCATATTGTCGGATGCATGAAAATAGCAGAGTCGATGCCCACGATGTTTTCGTGTAGCAGTGTCATTGCGTCCCACCAATAGCGTTTGATGTTGTTTTTCAGTTCTACTCCGTTCTGGCCATAATCATATACGGCCGAGAGCCCGTCGTAGATTTCGCTTGATTGAAACACAAATCCATACTCTTTTGCATGGGATACTATTTTTTTGAATACTTCGTCCTGTTGAGCCATGATGAAATGTTTTTAATCTGATGATATTGGGCGCAAATTTACAAAAAATTCCGAAATGAAGGCATACACCATATTTAATTAGTGTTTAAAAAATCATCAGCGCAGGTTTGTTACTATGGGCGCAAAAAGTTATCTTTGCGCTGTTTTTTGCTATAAGAATTGATTACCGACCGATTGATGAAACGCAATAAGATGATTGGCGTAATGGCTATGACCGTTTTGATGGCATCGGCCTCGCCAACCGAAAATGAATTGTGGGCCGATACGACACGTTGGCTCGATGATGTGACAGTCACAGCGATTAAGCAGAAAGCCGATCTCAGCATGCAACCCGGCGCTGTCACCGTGGTCAATGACCTCCAGACAGAAAGATGGAATATCAAGGCTATCAAGAATATGAGCGAGATAGCGCCAAATTTTTATATACCTGATTACGGCAGCCGCATGACGTCGAGCATATATGTGCGTGGTATCGGTGCGCGCATGGAGCAGCCGGTAGTAGGGCTGAGTGTCGACAATGTGCCTATCATGAATAAGGACGCCTATGATTTTGAAGTGCTCGATCTTGACCGAATAGAGGTGCTTCGCGGGCCACAAAGCACCCTTTACGGGCGCAATACGATGGGCGGTCAGATCAATGTCTATACTCTTCAGCCGATGAAATATCAGGGTAGCCGTGTGACAGGTACGTTTGCCAACGGTCCCGAAGTGAGGCTTGGTCTGTCGCACTATTTTAAAATGTCGCCGTCGCTCGCTATGGGCTTTTCAGGCAATTTCCTTTTCTCTGACGGTTTTTATCGCAATCATTACAATGCCCGCAAGATCGATACCGAAAAAAGCATGACATTGCGTTGGAAAACCCAATGGCAGGCCTCTCCGGCTTTATCGGTTGACAATGTCGCGTCGTTCAATCTGTCACGTCAGAATGGTTATCCATATGAATATGTGGGCAGCGGTATGATCAACTACAACGACACATGCTTTTATCGCCGCAATGCGCTTACCGACGGGTTGACTCTGAAGTGGACAGGTCCGGCGTTTTCGTTGTCGAGCATTACGAGCATACAGTATCTTGACGATAACATGACGCTTGATCAGGATTTCCTGCCACTCGATTATTTCACTCTTACGCAGGCTCGTCACGAATGGTCTGTGACGGAGGATATCGTGGCGCGTGGTGATGCCGGATGTTACTCTTGGATGGCCGGGGTGTTCGGTTTTTATAAACGTGTGTCGATGCACGCTCCTGTAACTCTTAAGGATGACGGCATAGCCCGATTGATTACAGATCGAATCAACAATAACGACCGTATCCCGATCAGCCTTGCTTTTGATGATCCTGAGATTCTGCTCGGAAGCGATTTTAAAATTCCGGTGTGGGGGCTTGCAATGTATCATCAGAGCACTCTTGATCTGGGACGTTGGAACGTGGCTCTTGGGCTACGGCTCGACTATGAGTCTACACGTCTTGATTATCAGAGCCTTTGTAACACGGCCTACACCTATAGGATGAAACCGGGAATGCCACCGATGATACCCACGACCACCAAGCGGATCGATATTGATGAGAGTGGAGAACTGAGCGATCATTTCCTCGAATTTGTTCCTAAGCTGACGGTGAGTTATCAGTTGCCGATGCCTACTCTGTCGACCGTGTATGCAAGTGTCGGCAAAGGGTATAAGTCGGGCGGATACAACACGCAGATGTTTAGCGAAGTGCTTCAGCAACGCATGATGAATGAGATGATGCAGAACATGCCCGGTGGGGGAGGCGGATCCGGAACACCTGATGTGAATGATATTGTAAGTTATCGTCCGGAAAAGAGCTGGAATTATGAAGTAGGTGCGCATATAGGATGTGCCGACGGTCGCGTATTGACTGATCTGGCTTTCTTTTATATCGATTGCCGGGATCAGCAGCTGACGATGTTCCCGGATGAGTCGACAACCGGACGCATCACCACAAATGCAGGCAAGACGCGCAGTTATGGCGCTGAAGTCCAGGTGCGTTATAATCCGACGGTGCGATGGGCATTCAATTTCTCCTACGGATATACCAATGCGAAATTTCTCCGATTCTCTGATGGCGGGGTTGATTATAAAGGTAAATATGTACCATATGCGCCCGTCAACACTCTCTTCGGATCGGTGTCATATACACATCCGGTCGGATCGGATATTGAAATGTCGTATAATCTCAACTGCCGTGGCATTGGTCGTGTTTACTGGAATGAGGCCAATAATGTCGACCAACCCCTGTACGCTCTTCTTGCAGCTTCTGTCGCCGCACGATGGAATTGGCTGAGTCTTGAAGCGTGGATGGAAAACATCACGGGGACGAAATATGACACATTCTATTTCTCTTCGATGGGCAATAGTTTTCTGCAGCGTGGCAAGCCACGCCGTTTTGGCATTACGGTCCGTTTGAATCTCGACGCATCGAAATAGACACGGGCTTTGCTGCCGTAGGCCGGAACAATTTGCCCTTCGTAACGGTTGAACAGACATGAAACGCTTTCAACCGCTCATATTATTAATCGCAGTCGCGATCGTTGGCTGTCGGAGTTCGGAACCGTTTGACAATATTGTCAAGGCTGACAATACGCTGGCGTTTAATGTAGTGTCCGTGACTGGATCCCGATCAGGTGTCGCGATTTATGATGACGCCTCATATTATGCGGTGTTTGACGACGACAATCTCACCGCCAGCATTACCGTACGCAATCTGCGAGTCAGAGAGTCAGATGCTCCCCGTACGCTGACATTCAGTGACGTGCCGATGCGGTTTTCACGAAACAGTCATGAAGTCGAGCGTGTGATCGAAGCCGAAAATCTCGTTTCTACCGATCCGGTGAGTCGCGGGACGACAATTACTGACGTTACATTTGTATATACGGAATCCAATGATCTTGATCCTAACGGCACCGGCGGAATATATGCGCGATTTACCGTCGACGGACAATATATTGTGACAGCCTATCCATATGATATTTTCGCCGATGGCACCACTCGGATCGACAATCTTTTGTCAGGCGAACAGGCTATCGACTACAATCCAACATATGAGCTGCATCTTGATCCGAGTGATATGACCGCGACGCTCTATATCGAGAATCTCAAGATCGGGAATCAGATCCATAGTTTCTCAATCAGGCCATTGGCTTTAAAACTCACGGATGACGGGTATGCGCTTGATCTTATGCCTGAATCGGCCAGTATCGGAGAGCCGGTCACTCAATCGTTCACCGCCCACGCCTGGCTGCG
>CAJJOX010000104.1 GCA_905193485.1 uncultured Porphyromonadaceae bacterium
GTGCGATCATTTTGGTCATTGCGGCGAAGTTTTTGTTTTCCAGTAAGCGATTGACAACCTCAGCATTGACCTTTCCTGTGTAGAGATTTTTTGCCGCCTGTACCGACAAGCCGAGTTCGGCTATATCGTAATTCATGCGGTCGGGAATATCGGCAACGCCGACCTGTTTGTGCTCACAGGCGCTTCGATCCTTTTCTGGCTTGCCGGTCGTGTGATAGGGCGGCATGTGATTACACGTGGCGAAGGAGCGCTGATGACGGCGTGCTACGTGGGTTATGTGGCATGGCTTGTGGCGAATGCCGTATAGCGGTGCCGAAGCGGTGAGGCGACTGAAAAGCTGTTGATAAAAAATCACTACATTTGCAGATATAAAACGAAAACATACATATTAGTAAGATATATGGCAGACTCAAATTTCATCGACTACGTGAAGATTCATTGCCGCTCGGGCAAAGGCGGAGCCGGTTCTCGTCATTTCTACCGTGCCAAATACGTGCCTAAAGGGGGTCCTGACGGTGGTGACGGCGGCCGTGGCGGCCACGTGATATTGCGTGGCAATAAGCAAATGTGGACTCTGTTGCCATTGAAATTCAACCGCCATGTGTTCGCCGGCAATGGGCAGAGCGGCAGCGGCGGCCGCAGTTTCGGCAAGGATGGCGAGGATGTGGTGATAGATGTGCCGACCGGCACTGTCGTGTTCGATGCGGAAACCGGAGAGTTTCTCTGCGAAGTGAACGATGACGGCGAAGAGATAAAGTTGCTGCGCGGCGGTCGCGGCGGCCTCGGCAACTGGCATTTCAAAAGCGCCACCAACCGCACGCCGCGATATGCACAGCCCGGTGAGCCCGCCATTGAACGCACCGTGATTCTTGAGCTTAAGCTGTTGGCCGATGTTGGCCTTGTCGGATTCCCTAATGCCGGTAAATCGACACTTTTGTCGGCGCTGTCTGCGGCTCGTCCGAAGATAGCCGATTATCCGTTCACGACGATGGAGCCGCAGCTCGGAATTGTGTCGTATCGCGACAACCGGTCGTTTGTGATGGCCGACATACCCGGCATTATTGAGGGAGCGAGCGAAGGCAAAGGACTTGGACTTAGGTTTCTGCGCCATATCGAACGTAACGCCGTGCTGTTGTTCATGGTGCCTGCCGATGCCGAGAATATCACTCGCGAATATGAGATTCTGCTTGGCGAACTTGAGAAATTCAATCCGCAGCTTATGGACAAGCAGCGTGTTCTGGCCGTGTCGAAAAGCGACATGCTCGACGACGAACTGATGGCAGAGATTGAGAAAACGCTGCCGAAGGATATTCCGCATGTATTCATATCGGCAGTCACCGGCCAGGGACTCATGGAGTTGAAAGATGTGTTGTGGGGTGCCGTGACAGACGAACGTAATCAGATCGCTACGCCGTCGATCACACACCGTCCGCTTGACGGCCATCACCGGGTGCGCGAAGAGGATGAGTTTATTTTTGAGCAGGCACCAGAAATGCCCGATGACGAAGAACTGATTGATGAAGGCGAGGACTTTCCCGAAGAATGGGATGACAGCTGGGATTTTGACTATCCTGCCGATGACGGTCGAAAAGATTGATGCGGGTATAAGCGGGCATGGCGTGACTGCGTTTTCGACCCTTCGCGGCCGTGTGGCGCCCGATGATCCATACTCGGAGTTCAATGCATGTCATTATACCGGTGATTCTGAGCAACATGTCAGGCGATGCCGCAGAGCGCTATGTCAGGAACTCGGCATAGATCATGACCGACTCATTATGTCACGGCAGACACATTCGACATGTGTGGAGGTGGTGGATCATATCCCCTTCGGCGTGGAATCGCTTGATGGCGTTGATGGTCTGGTGACATCGATTCGAGGTGTTGCGCTCGCCATCAATACGGCGGATTGTGTGCCTTTGATGATGTGTGATTGCGAGGCCGGCGTGATCGCTGCCGTGCACAGCGGATGGCGCGGGACGGTAGGACTCATCGCCGCGCGTGCGGTGGAGGCGATGATGGATATGGGTGCCGAGCCCTCACGGATTCGGGCGGCGATGGGGCCTTCGATATGCCGCGGATGCTTTGAGGTGGGTGAGGATGTCGCCGAACGTTTCCGACGGGATTTCCCGGATGATGTGGTGTCGGCCGGTCGTGGCGAACGTCCACATGTTGATCTCGGAGCGGCCGTCCGCCACACGCTCATTGAATCGGGTGTCACCCCTGACAGAATAATTCTTCCGGCCGTATGCCCGCGATGCAATCCCGACAGATTCTTCTCTGCCCGACGTCTTGGAGTGGCTTCCGGGCGAACCCTTTCAGTGATAATGCTTAAATGAAAAAACAAAGGCGCATTTCCGAGTTGGATATGCGCCTTTGATATGGTTGGCTGAACGGTTGATTACATCATGCCGCCCATTCCGCCCATGCCCGGAGCAGGCATTGCGGGTGCGGGATTCTCTTCTTTCTTTTCGGCGATGACGCATTCCGTGGTGAGGAACATGCCTGCGATGGAAGCGGCATTTTCAAGTGCGACGCGGGTGACTTTTGCAGGGTCGATAACGCCTGCGGCCATGAGGTTTTCATAGCTGTCGGTGCGGGCGTTGTAACCGAAGTCGGCTTTTCCGTCTTTCACCTTCTGCACCACGACGGCACCTTCGACGCCAGCGTTGGCGACGATCTGGCGGAGCGGTTCCTCGATTGCGCGTTTCACGATGAGGATGCCGGTCGTTTCGTCGTCGTTGTCGCCTTTGACTCCTTCGAGTTTTTCAACGCAGCGGATGTAGGCTACGCCGCCACCGGGCACGATGCCCTCGGCGATAGCGGCGCGAGTGGCGGAAAGGGCGTCGTCAACGCGGTCTTTCTTCTCTTTCATTTCCACTTCCGAGGGAGCTCCGACGTGGAGTACGGCTACGCCGCCGGCCAGCTTGGCGAGGCGTTCCTGAAGTTTCTCGCGGTCGTAGTCGCTGGTTGTCTGTTCGATCTGAGCCTTGATTTGAGCCACACGTGCGGCGATTGCATCTTTTGATCCTTTGCCGTTGATGATGGTGGTGTTTTCTTTTGTGACCTCGATTTTTTCGGCGGTTCCGAGATAGTCGAGGGTGGCTGATTCGAGTTTCATGCCTTTCTCTTCGGAGATTACCACACCACCGGTGAGGATGGCGATATCTTCAAGCATTTCCTTGCGGCGGTCGCCGAACCCTGGAGCTTTGACAGCGCAGATCTTGAGGGCGCCGCGCAGACGGTTTACGACAAGTGTGGCGAGAGCTTCCTGATCGACGTCTTCGGCGATGATGAGCAGCGGACGGCCGCTCTGGGCGCTTGCCTCGAGGATCGGGAGAAGATCCTTGAGGTTGGAGATCTTCTTGTCGTAGAGGAGGATGTAGGGCGAATCCATCTCGCATTCCATTTTTTCGGTATTGGTGACGAAATAGGGCGAGATATAGCCGCGGTCAAACTGCATGCCTTCGACTGTGTCGACGGTCGTTTCGGTGCCTTTGGCCTCGTCGACGGTGATGACACCTTCTTTTTTCACTTTCTTCATCGCTTCGGCGATGAGGCGGCCGATGGCTTCATCGTTGTTGGCCGAGATTCGGGCCACGTCTTCGATCTTCTTGAAGTCGTCGCCGACTTCTTCTGACATTTCCTTGATGTTGGCCACTACGATCGACACGGCTTTGTCGATGCCGCGTTTGATGTCCATCGGATTTGCGCCGGCGGCAACGTTTTTGAGGCCGACGTTGATTATGGCCTGGGCAAGGACTGTGGCGGTTGTCGTGCCGTCGCCGGCGTCGTCACCGGTCTTGGAGGCCACTTCCTTGACGAGCTGTGCGCCCATGTTCTGGAACGGATCTTCGAGCTCGACTTCACGTGCTACGGTGACGCCGTCTTTTGTGATGTGGGGTGCGCCGAATTTTTTGTCAATGATTACGTTGCGGCCTTTCGGGCCGAGGGTTACCTTTACGGCGTCGGCAAGGGCGTCAACGCCTTTCTTAAGCTCTTCGCGGGCTTTTATCTCAAATTTTATTTCTTTTGCCATGGTGGTAAATATGTTTAGAGGTCAGTGTTGAGGAGTATCAGTCGGCGACAACGGCGAGAACGTCGTTCTGTCGCATGATGAGGTATTTTTCGCCTTCGAATTCGATTTCCGTTCCGGCGTATTTGCCGAAGATGACAGTGTCGCCTTCCTTGAGCACCATTTCTTCGTCTTTGGTGCCGTTGCCTGCTGCGATGACGCGGCCTTTCAGGGGTTTTTCTTTGGCTGAGTCAGGAATGATGATGCCGGCTACAGTCACTTCTTCGGCTGGTGACGGAAGGATGAGGACTCTGTCGGCTAATGGTTTGATGTTCATGATTTGATACGGTTTTTGAGTTATGAGTTTAATTTTTTGTTGTTTTCCTGAAGTATGTAAAAACACAATTCGTGCCAAAACGCAAAAGTGTCATGCGCGACTGACAAAATGGCCGCGCACTATAATAGATAACAATACAGAAATATAAAAGTTGGAATGCCTGATGACGGTTATCGGGGTAGGGATGAGCCTATCGCGTTCTGTGCCTGTTCGGCGAGCGCCGTTGTGTCGTGTCCTTCGGCCGGAGGCATGATCGGTTTATGGATGGTAAGAGTGATGTGACCCCAGTGTGGCAGCTTTTTGAAACGTGGCATCACGCTGAAAGCACCGTCGATGGTGATCGGCACGACCGGAAGATTGAATTCCTGTGCCAGCATGAATGCGCCGCGGCGGAACGGCCGCATTTTCCCGTCCCAGGTGCGTGCGCCTTCGGGAAATACGACGATCGACATGCCGTCTGACAGCAGCCGTTCGGCACGGGTCATGGTCCGGCGCAAGGCCGAGGGGGAGGATTTGTCAACGTAGATCTGTTTCGACACTTCGCACGAATATCCCACCAGTGGAATCTTGCGCAACTGTGCTTTCATCATCCAGCGGAAATTGTGGTTCAGCCAACCGTAGATGCTGAAAATGTCGTAAGCGCCCTGATGGTTGGCCACAAACACATAGCTCGTGCCGGGATTCACATTCTCGCGGCCTTTTACTGTCACTCTGACAAGTGTGAGCAGGCAGAAGACGCGGCCCCATACATGGGCCGGCCAGTAGCCCCACCACCGTCCTCCTCCGAGCGAACAGCCAACGATGGTGACCACGGCAGCGATGATGGTGGCTATAAGAGCCAATGGCAGCATGATGCAGACCTGGTATATGCGATAGATGACAATCATTTTGACCGGATTCTGTTATTTTTTTTGTTTGACCGATTGTAGGGCTTGCAAAATTACAAAACACATTCAGATTATAATAGCGTATATCGAAAATAATGCGCGGCGGTTTTGGCGGCTGCTACGTTAAACCATCTTTAAAGCGGACGAAGTATGATCGAGGCTGAATTGAAATCAAATGCTGCATCCGACACTTTAAGAATCGAAGGCCATGAAGATGTCGCGTAGAGAGAGCGGTTGTGTCTTTCGACAATGCGTACGGTCACCGTTCGTCCGTCGGTGTGCGCCTCGGAGTTGAAAGACGCCTCCGCTGTCGTTACCGAACGGTTGAGATCTGACAGACTGTTCTCGTCAATGGCATATCCTTCAGGAATCTCAAATATGATCGTGGTGTCGAATTTATCCGGATAGTCGCGCACTATGCTGATATCGCGCTCGCGTTGTTTTCCTTTTATCTGCTGCTCCCGGCCGACAAAATGCCCGATATCCACCATGAGGTTGTTGCCGCCCTGGCTTATGGCACCCGGCACGGTTCCGTTTATGCGCATCCTTATGTTGGCCGAGTCGGGTGTGCAGCCGTATTCGAGAATCTCATAGCCTGACAGCACTCCGTCGTCTGTATTCCATAGCTGGGATATAAGTTCCTTGGCTATTTCCGTCCCGGTTTCTTTCTCTTCGGCGGCATCAAAATCTTTACCCGGCTTGAAGGGTTTCACTCCGAGATAAGCCGTCAGGGCGTTGATCTGGCCAAATGATGGCAGAATCAGCGATAATAACTGCTTTGTCGCCCCTGTCGCTTTGATGTCCGAACTTACCGAGAGATTCTCTTCGTTGTCAGGATCAAGAGCCACGGTTGTCACTGTGGTTAGGGAGTTGTCTTTTGATTTGGTGTGAGGCAGAGTGCCGGGAACAGCTGCGGTTTTAAGCAATGGATTGTCGGGCTTTGCATCAAACATCACGAATGCTTCGCCGTCGTATCTGGCCGGGATTTCTCCGGGCAAGATTGTCAGATTGTTTGAGGCTATATAGCACACGTCGCCGACAAAAACCACGTAGGCGGCATCGTTGTGGTTTACAAGCTCGGTAACCGGAACATTTGAGCGCGAGGCGGTGACACCCACGCGACCTTGGTCGCGCATGCCAATCTTTTCGAGAAGTTTGGAGAAAGTCACGGCAAGCTGGCGATTTGAAATCGAGAAATCATTTTTTAAAAGAGCGATCTTAAGTGCCAGCCATGCCGCATCGGCAATCTGCCGGTCCGTGGCCTCCGGATGTGCGTTCTTCCAGTTTTTTACAATCCCGGCGGCTTCATTCATAAGCTTTGTGTTCGCTTCACATTTTACTATCGAGGAAGCGATGTCTGACATGAGAAACGGATAGCTGGTGTGGCGTATGCCTCCGGGACGTGCCGTTTCACATATCTCTTCCAGACGTGCGGTGTTGTTGAGTATGTGGATATCCATAAAAGGCATCTGACGGGCAACTGAGAAATATGGCATCCTGTCGTCAAGAAGATCCACGTTTTCAAGTTCAAGATACAGCTGGTTCTTATCGTCGATCTTATTGAATGTAGTCAGTTTCGGAGCTCCATTGTAGGCTCCGTATTCCAGCGCCAGTTCCGGTGCGACCCTGCAGTCCAGCATGAAGTTTCTGGTAGGATAGCGTTTGAGCAGGCTCACGGTAAATGATGGGATTGATAATTCGTCAAACGAATAATACGTGTAGAAAAAATAGTCGAGTATGTCGCCGGGCATCAGTCCCGGTATGGCTATCTTGTATTCCGAGTCTTTATTCTTTTTGCCCGTCGTCACCGTGAGGGCTTCGTCCATGTCCACTTCCTTTGTGGTTCCGTCGGGTTTGATGATTTTCGCTCCGAATGCGGGTTTCATTTCGAGCAGCGTGTATCCTCTGTATTTTTCCGACTCAGGGGCGTCGACAGAAAATTCCGTGAAATCTTCAACGGCGGCGGCATCATTGAGCTTCACCATGTTGCGGCGGATAAAGACCGCTTGGGTAATGTTTGAATTGGATATGCCGAAAGTGGATTCTTTTGTCGGATTCAGGTCGTTCAGATAGTCGGCGTCCATTCCGATATAGCATGCTATGAATACGGCAGACTGATCTTTGAATAATGAATCGGAAAGGTCGGCTGACGGATTGAACTGCGGCAGATCCATCCCCCATACTTTCTCGGCGGCCTTTTTGTAGAATTTTTTGTCTATGTCGGCTCTCGCGGTCATGGCGCCTGCCAGGAGCGGCAAAATGAGCGATGCGAAAAAGCGAATGATCGTTTGTCGTTTCATATTCAGTGTGTTATTTTGATTTTAATACTATTTTTGCTGTGCA
>CAJJOX010000105.1 GCA_905193485.1 uncultured Porphyromonadaceae bacterium
CGAACCCCCGACCCTCTGCTTGTAAGGCAGACGCTCTGAACCAGCTGAGCTAAGCGCCCGTGCGGTTTTGCTGCGAAAGCGATGCAAAGGTAGGCATAATTTTTAAACTGACAAATCTTTTTGGCAAAAAAAATCGATCGTTTTGTTTTTTGCCTTTTCATGGCGGTTTTTTCAAACCGATTGTTTGTGAATGTTGTTAAAAATTCGTTAGTTTGCATAATCACCATGAGATTCTGCGATCAGCTTTTATCTTATACCGCTCTGCTCGACCATGACTGACAACAATAGATCATCGGCAGTTGAAAGGCGTCCGTTTTTCCGACGTGTCGCCGATCTGTATATCGACGGCTTCCGTTCGATGACGGTCGGCCGATCGTTATGGGTGCTGATAATTTTGAAGCTGATACTGCTTTTTGCCGTGTTCAAACTGCTGTTTTTTCCCGACGTGCTTCAACGCGATTATGACACCGATGCCGACCGCGCTCAGGCCGTGAGAAATTCGCTCACTCAGGAAAGATAAGAGATAACAACCAAACAAATGACTTATAACCAATAATTTAATCATGGACGATCTGATGAGCGGCGTGGACTGGTCGAGAGCGCAATTCGCTTTGACGGCCATGTACCACTGGCTTTTTGTCCCGCTTACTCTGGGACTATCGGTGATTGTAGCGGTGATGGAAACGATCTATTACCGCACCCGTAGCGAACGATGGCTGGCCATCACCAAATTTTGGATGCTTCTGTTCGGCATCAACTTTGCCATAGGCGTTGCCACCGGCATTATTCTTGAATTTGAATTCGGTTCCAACTGGTCGAACTACAGCTGGTTTGTCGGCGACATCTTCGGGGCTCCGCTCGCCATTGAAGGGCTTCTGGCTTTTTTCATGGAGTCGACATTTATAGCCGTGATGTTTTTCGGCTGGAAGAAAGTGAGCCCCGGCTTTCATCTTGCCGCGACATGGCTCACGGGCATCGGCGCGTCGCTTTCGGCACTGTGGATTCTCGTGGCCAACGGCTGGATGCAATATCCGGTAGGCATGGAGTTTGACCCCGCGCAGATGCGCAATGTGATGGACGATTTTTGGGCGGTGGCATTCTCGCCAGTTGCCATCCACAAATTTTTCCATGCGGTGTTCAGCGGCTGGGCATTGGCCGGTGTGTTTGTCATTGGCGTGAGCTGCTGGTTTCTATGGAAAAAACGCAACGTTGCCATGGCCACCCGATCGATCAAGGTCGGGGGCGTTGTGGGTGCCGCAGGCATGCTTCTGACACTGTGGTCGGGCGACGGTTCGGCTCTTGATGTAGCTCGCGTGCAGCCCATGAAGCTTGCGGCCATGGAGGGATTGTATAAAGGAAAATGCGGACAGGAGATTGTGGCTTTCGGCATCCTTAATCCCGACAAAACGCCTCAGAACACCGAAGAGCCCTATCTTTTCGACATTTCCATTCCAAAAGGACTGTCTATTCTTGCCACGCACCGTGTCAACGCTTTTGTGCCCGGCATCAATGATCTCATCGACGGCATTGAGCTTACGGAAGCCGGAGATACGATCCGCACTGACTCATATGCCCGGCGTATAGAGATCGGCAAGGAGGCTCATGAGGCTCTGCGGCGATTCGACGCAGCCTCCGCCCGCGGCGATTCAGCGGCAATGTCTGCCGCAGCCGCCGATCTCAAAGCCAACTATCGCTATTTCGGCTATGGCTATCTTGATTCGCCCTACGACGCGGTTCCTCCGGTGGCCATCACGTTTTATTCGTTCCATACGATGGTGATCCTCGGAGGCTATCTGGTGCTCTTCTTTGCCGTCGTGCTGTGGGCCGTCTATCGCCGCAGGAAGTGGCTTGCCAACCGTTGGGTGCAACTCGGCGGCATGATATCCATTCCGATCGTGTATGTGTGCAGTCAGGCCGGATGGGTAACGGCCGAAGTCGGGCGCCAGCCGTGGATCATTCAGGATATAATGCCTGTGCAGGCTGCGATATCCGACATCCCGGCATCGACCGTGATCCTCACGTTCTGGCTTTTTGCCGCCATGTTCACTGCATTTCTTGCTGCCGAGGTGTGCATCATGCTCCGACAGATTTCCAAAGGCTCAAAAATCGATTATGAATCATTAAAGGATTGAAACAGACAATTATGACTACCTTAGAATATCTTCAGGACTATTGGTGGCTGCTCATAGCCGTGCTTGCGGGCGCCCTCGTGTTTCTGCTTTTCGTGCAGGGCGGACAGTCGATGCTGCTCAACCGTCGCAACACCCCCACCGACCGTACAATTATGGTCAATGCGCTCGGACGCAAATGGGAACTGACATTCACCACACTCGTCACGTTCGGCGGCGCTTTTTTCGCATCGTTCCCCTTGTTTTATTCCACCAGCTTCGGCGGAGCCTACTGGCTGTGGATGCTCATTCTTTTCAGCTTTATCCTGCAGGCTGTGAGCTATGAATTCCGTTCGAAACCGGGCAACCTGTTCGGCACACGCACCTATGATGTGTTTCTGTTCATAAACGGATGTGTCGGCTGTGTATTGCTGGGTGTCGCCGTGGCCATGATGTTTTTCGGCGGGGAATTCATCATATCCAAAGCGAGTATCCTCGACTCGCATGCTCCGGTGATATCCGTCTGGGGTCCGGATCACGGAATCGAGGCCATCTTCCGGTGGCGCAATCTTGTGCTCGGCTTCACGGTGTTTTTCCTGGCGCGTACGCTGGCGTCGCTTTATTTCATCAAATGCGTGGCTCACGACGGGCGCTTTCTTGAGCGGCAGCGCCGTTCGGTGTTGGTCAACGGCTCGATCTTCACTGTTCTGTTCCTTGTGTTTGCATATCTGCTGCTCACCGCTTCGGGTGTCGAGTCGACATCCGACGGCATGCGCTGGGTTGAATATAAGTATCTCGCCAATTTCATCGACTTGTGGTGGATCGGGGTGCTTTTCCTTGTCGGAGTGGTGTTTGTGCTCTGGGGAATCATTGCAACGGTCGTGCTGCCTGCCTACAATCGCGGCATCATTCCCGCCGGGCTCGGCACAGCTGTGGTGGTGATATGTCTGGTGTGTGTTGCCGGTTACAACAACACAGCCTATTATCCATCGACCGAGGATGTCAATTCGTCACTCACGATAGCCAACAGCAGCTCGTCGCTCTTCACCCTTAAGGTGATGAGTTGGGTTTCGGTTATCATCCCGTTCGTTCTCGCCTATATAGTCTATGTGTGGCGCAAGATGGATGCCCGTCCCATCACACCTGAGGAGATGAACGCCGACACGCACAAATATTGATTGTCAGCCGATATCGGTAAGTTTCTATAAACAGCGACGCCCGGCCGGATTATCCGTGTCGGGCGTCGTTGGGTAATGTCGATTGGATGACGGTCGTAAATGGCGTGAGGCCTTTCCTGCCGTCGCGGGTTATTTGCGTTTCTTTTTGGTGGCTTTCGCTTTCGGCATGTCGGGGGTGAGCGAGAAGGAGTAGGGCGCATCATCGGCGGCGGTGCCGCGGGTCAGATTGGGGGTTGAGCCCATATTAAAGTCGAGGGTGGCGCCGTCGGTGAGCGTGGGTATGGTGATGTAGTTTTTACCGTAGGGCACTCCATTGACGGTCATCGATTCGATGTAGCGGTTTTCATCGCTGTTTTCCGGAGCCTTGATGGTCACGGTCTTGCCGTTTTCGAGGTGGATTCTGGCTTCCTTGAACAGCGGCGCGCCGAGGGCATATTCGCCCGAGCCGGGAGCTACCGGATAGAAGCCGAGGGCCGAGAATACATACCATGCGGAAGTCTGGCCGTTGTCCTCGTCGCCGCAGTATCCGTCGGGATTTGGGGTGTACATGCGGTTCATCACCTCGCGCACCCAGTATTGGGCCTTCCATGGCTCGCCCGACCAGTCGTAGAGATAGATCATGTGCTGGATAGGCTGGTTGCCGTGGGCATAATTGCCCATGTTCATGATCTGCATTTCGCGTATCTCGTGGATGGGGAAGCCATAGTAGCTGTCGTCGAATACCGGTGGAACGTTAAAGACCGAATCCATCATTTCGTTGAATTTCTGTTTGCCTCCCATAAGGTCGATGAGGCCTTGCGGATCGTGGAACACCGACCATGTGTAGTGCCATGAGTTGCCTTCGGTAAAGGCATCGCCCCATTTCAGCGGGTTGAACGGCGACTGGAACGATCCATCCTCGTTTTTGCCGCGCATGAGATTGTGTTCGGGGTCGAACAGATTGCGGTAGTTGAGAGCGTTGGCAGCGTATGGAGCGAGTTCTTTCTTCGATTTGCCGAGGGCTTTGCCAAGCATGTAGATGCACCAGTCGTCGTAGGCATATTCGAGTGTGCGTGCGGCGCTTTCATTTATACCCACGTTGTAAGGCACATAGCCGAGCCGGTCGTAATATTCGTGGCCGAGTCGGCCGGTGGAGCTGACGGTGGGGTGCACCTTGTGGGCTCCGGAGGTGACAGCTTCCCAAAGGCGATCGATGTCGTAGCCGCGAATGCCGTTGAGATATGCGTCGGCCACTACGGACGCGCTGTTGTTTCCGACCATGCATCCGCGATGACCCGGGCTTGCCCATTCAGGGAGGAACCCGCTTTCGAGATAGGCATTGACCAGACCATCCTGTATTTTGGCGCTTTCAGATGGGTAGAGCAGGTTGACGAGGGGGAACAGTGCGCGGAACGTATCCCAGAAGCCGGTGTCGGTGAACATATATCCGTCGCGGATTTCACCATTGTAGGGGCTGTAGTGTTTCACATCGCCTGCCGCATCTATTTCATAGAAGGCATGGGGGAAGAGCAGCGCATGATAGAGGTTGGAGTAGAATGTGCGCAGCCGGTCGAGCTGGAAGTCGTAGCTGTCGGGCGCTATTTCGATTCGGCCGAGCACATCGTTCCAGCGGTTGCGGCCTTCGAGAGCGATGCGGTCGAAATTGCCGTCGCCAAGTTCGCGCAGGTTTATGAGCGCTTGTTCGGGGCTGATGAATGATGATGCCACGCGGGCATTGACTTTCTGGCCTTTGTGTGTGGGGAATCCGATGATGGCGCCGGCGTGGTTGCCTGTGGCCGAGAGAGAGCCTTCCGAAATCACGCTGTCGAGGACGGTGGAGGTGTATGTGAACGGTGTGTCGAATTCGATCACGAAAAAGTTCTTGAAATTATCGGGAACACCGCCCGAATTTTTAGTGGTGTAGCCGGTAATGCGTCTGTTCTGCGGATCGACGGTCACAGACGAACCGTCATTGAAGGCGTCGATGACAACGGTCGACAGCTCGGCTTCGGGGAAAGTGAAGCGGAAGCATACCGCACGCTCGGTAGGGGTAAATTCGGCGGTCACGTCATGATCGGCAAGATACACCTTGTAATAATAAGGTGTCGCTTTCTCGGCTTTGTGCGAGAACCAGCTTGCGCGTTGTGATTCGATGAATGCCGGTTTACCGGTGGAAGGCATCAGGGAGAACTGGCCATAGTCGTTGATCCATGGCGAGGGACGATGGGTCTGCTTGAAGCCGACGATTTTGTCGGCATCGTAAGTGTAGGCCCATCCATCGCCCATTTTGCCGGTCTGCGGAGTCCAGCCGTTCATGCCCCACGGCATGGTGACGATAGGGAGTGTGTTGCCGGTCGACAGCTCGTATTTCGATTGTGTGCCGGTCAGCGTGTTGACATAGTCAACCGGGTCGGCAGCCACGGCAGTAGCGGAGGCTCCGGCCAAAAAGAGGGAAACGATCAGTTTGTTCATCGGTATCGATGTGAGATTTTATGGTTATGATTTACGATGGATGATAGACCTAAAATCAGTCTAACTACAAAGTTAGGCAACTTCCGCCAATCATTGGGCGTTCATCTCGAAAAAAAACACTAAATTTGCGAATATTATAGATTTTGCGCTCATTTTATGACAAAAAAAGATCTGAAAATAGTGTTTTTCGGCACTCCCGATTTTGCTGTCGAGTCGCTGCGGCGTCTTGTCGACGAAGGATACAATGTAGCCGCCGTGGTGACGGCTCCCGACAAGCCGGCGGGTCGCGGCCGCTCGATGCAGATGTCGGCAGTCAAGCAATATGCGCTTGCGGCCGGATTGCCTGTGATGCAGCCTGAAAAGCTTAAGGACGCGGCATTTGTTGACGCGCTCCGCGCCATTGGCGCACAGCTTTTCATCGTGATAGCGTTCAGGATGCTTCCGGAGGTGGTGTGGACAATGCCGTCGGCGGGCACTTTCAATCTTCATGGCTCGCTTCTCCCGCGTTACCGCGGTGCCGCGCCCATCAACCGTGCGGTGATCAACGGCGACACACGCACGGGGGTCACCACATTTTTTCTCAAACATGAGATCGATACCGGCGATATCATCGACTCCCGCGCCATCGAAATCGGCCCGGATGAAAATGCCGGATCGGTCTATGACCGCCTTATGAAGATAGGTGCGGATCTGACGCTCGACACTGTGCGCCATATCATTGCCGGCGACCTTGTCACACGCCGGCAGGAGGAGTGTGACGTGCAACCCACGCCGGCGCCTAAAATATTTAAGGATGACTGCCGCATAGATTGGTCGCGGCCTTCTGCCGACGTGCATAATCTGGTCCGCGGACTCTCTCCTTATCCCACAGCATGGACTGTGCTTTCGGATGGCGAAACCGAACACGGCACACTGAAGATCTTTGAAACGCGCCGCACGGCGGTCAAAGCTGAAAAAGCCGGCCGAGTGACAGTCGACGGCTCCCGCATGCTTGTTGATTGCGCCGACTTCGCCCTCGAGATCGTCAGCCTTCAGGCTCCCGGCAAACGCCGCATGCCCACGGCCGACTTCCTGCGCGGCTGTCGCTTCACCGACATGACACTCAGATAACAACAGACTCAATCCACAACGACAGATCATGACAATGAGTAAAATAATTACCGCATTGTTTTTTGCGGCCATGGCTGCGGGCGCAGGAGCCATTGAACTTCCCGACAGCACTTACAGCTATAAAGTCGAGGCCATGGGATCGTTAAGCTCGGGTGAATCCACTCCTTTTTGGCTGGTCAATAACCGGCAAGGCTTGTCGTCGCTCAAAAAATCCAACGGCTATCTGCGTGCCGGATTTTTCAAGCACAAACACTGCGACCGTCGTTTTGACTGGGAAGCCGGCGCCGATCTCGTGTTGCCGGGTAATTTCACATCACACTTCGTTGTGCAGCAGCTCTATGGCGGCGTGCGCTATCGTTCGCTAAGCCTTACCGTCGGCGCAAAGGAGTGGAGCAACGGTGTGGTGGACCGCGATCTCAGTTCAGGCGACATGTTCATATCGCAAAACGCCCGTCCCATTCCGCAGATAATGCTCGAAATGCCGGATTATCAGCCTGTGCCGCTTACCAACGGATGGCTGTCGGTCCGCGGCTATTTTTCCGTCGGCATCTACACCGACTGGCGTTGGGAACGGGATCGTGCCGGCGACACCGGCTCGTGGATCAAAAACCGCTTGTTTCACACTAAGCCTCTCTTTCTGCGCCGC
>CAJJOX010000106.1 GCA_905193485.1 uncultured Porphyromonadaceae bacterium
GCGCCCATAAAGCTCCCATTTGGGAAGCCATCCCCATTCACGCGACATGTCGATCATCGACCGCACCATGTCGGTCTGACGTTCGGGATAGACAAGTGTCATGAGCTGGTGGAGGTTGCGGTATGTGTCCCAGAGCGAGAAGACGGTGTAGCGGTCGTGACCGTCGGCTGCGGTGCCGTCGCCGAAGCTTTCCATCAGCGGATATTGTCCGTTGACGTCGCTGAGCACGTTGGGGTGGATCAGCGTGTGGTAGAGCGCGGTGTAAAACACCTCTTTCTGCCGGTCGGTGCCGCCCTTTACACGGATGCGGCCAAGGTCGGAATTCCAGGTGTCGTGAGCTTGCGCGCGGATCTCGTCGAAAGTCAGGCCTGCCTGTTCTTTGTCGAGGTTTTCGCGGGCATTTGCGATCGAAACAAATGAAACACCCATCCGCACCTCCACCTGTTCGCCGGGCTGGAGGTCATTGTAGGTGAACCAGTAGCCGATATCGTCGCCTGAAAGCTCCCGGCCATATTGGGTGTAGATCTTGTAGGTGCCGTTGTCGGGAGTCCATTCGGCCTCGACGCCGGTCATCTCGGGCTGCATTTTCCAATAGCCTGATGCATAGGGCTTTTTCGACACACGCATAACGAAATAGATCGGAAATACTTTCTGTGGGTTGTAGCAGAAAGTGCCGAGCAGTTTCGACCCCTCGATCTCAGTGTCGCTGACGCGGCGCACCGTAGCCCCGCTCTCGTTGGTCAGCCCTTCTCCCAGGTTGATCATGATGTTGCTTTTGCCGCCGGGGAAGGTGTAGCGTTCGGCTGAAGTGCGTTTGGTCGACGTGACTTCTGTAGTGATGTCGTATTTTGTCAGGTGATTGGAGTAGTAGCCCGGAACAGCGGTTTCTTTGGTGTAGTCGGTGCCGTATTTCTTATAGTCGGGTTCGAGATCGCCGGTTGTAGCTATCGTAAGGAGCGATCCGAGCTCGGGGCATCCGACGCCGCTGAGCGTCACATGGGCATAGCCGGTGAAAAACTTGTTGTGGAATTCATAAGGGGTCGACCACCATCTGGCGTCCTTGTCATAGACATTTTCAGCCGATCCCATGACATTGAAAGGCACCACCGACATCATGCCGTTTGGAACGACGGCTCCGGGATTGGTCGTGCCGAAATTGGTTGTGCCGACAAATGGATTGACCCATCGGGTGTAATCGGTTCCCGTTTCTGTTGCCAAGGCCGCAAATCCGGCGGAAAACAAAACGGTCGCGAGCGTTAAATGTTTCAGCATAGACTGGTATTAGAATGTTTTTTGGTTATTGTTAGAGTTATAACTGATATGCAAAGATAACGACAACACGCATTTTAAAAATGTCGTGGATGACAATTTTAGCATTTATTAAAGGTGCGTTGCATTTTTTGCATTAATTAACGACGGGGGGGGGAATATGTCCCTAAAATTTAGTTTCTTTGCAAAGAATAATCAAATCGATCATTTATACACATTTAAAATTATGTTAATGAAATTATCCATGAAAACGTTGTCGGCTCTTGCTGTTGCGACATTCGCGCTTCCGGCCATGGCCGACGAGTTGCCCGTGGTGTCGCAGACGTTCGAGTATCCCGACAATGAGCCGGCACCGTGCCATCCGCTACCGACACCACGTCAGATCATGTGGCAGGAATGTGAATTCTATGCGTTTTTCCATTATGGAATGAACACATACACAAATCTTGAATGGGGTATGGGCAGTGAAAGCGTCAACACCTTCGCCCCCACCGCCGCTCCTAATCCGCGGCAGTGGCTTGAGGCCTGCAAGGCCGCAGGCATGACCGGCGGTATCGCTGTCGTGAAGCATCACGACGGATTCTGCCTTTGGCCCACGGAAACGACCGACCACAAATGCACCAACAGCTCCAACTCCTATGCGCAGAACACGAATATCCCGCGTGATTTCGCCGCTGCCGCCAAGGAACTCGGCATGAACTACGGATTCTATATCTCGCCGTGGGATCGCAACAGCGCCTATTACGGTACTGACCGCTATGTGACCGACGTGTTCATGAAACAATGCGACGAGCTGGCTAAATATGGCTCCGACCAGTTTGAAATGTGGTTTGACGGCGCCAACGGCGGCAACGGCTATTACGGCGGCGCCAACGAAACCCGCAGTGTCGACGCTTCAACTTACTATGACATACCTAACCTGCGTGACTATATCCATAAAATTGCGCCCAACTGCGTGATGTGGGGCGTGGGCGAAGAAGCCCGTTGGATCGGCAACGAATCGGGTTATGCAGGCGAAACCAACTGGTGCATGATGGACCGCGGCACCGCATCTGAAAATGCCAACCGCAACTGCGGACAGGAAAACGGCTGGATATGGCTTCCAGGCGAAAGTGATGCCAAGGCTACCGATCAGGGATGGTTCTGGCATAGCAATCAGACGGATCTTTCGGCAGAGCGTCTTTTCCAGATGTATCTCGAAACCGTCGGCCGCAACTCCAACCTTATCCTTAATATTCCTCCCGACAAATCGGGTTCACTTCCCGCAAGCTCGGTCAACACTCTTAAAAGCCTCGGTGAATTACTGACCAACCGGCTCGGCACCGACCTCGCACGCAACGCCGGTATCGAGGTGAGCGAGGCGCGTTCCAACGGCACATCGCGCACTTACGAAGCCACCAATATGATCGATGGCGAAAAGGACACCTATTGGGCTCCGGAAGACGGAACCACCTCGGCCACCATCACGTTGTCGTGGGACACTCCGCAGACCATACATTATGTCAGCCTGATGGAATATATCGCAAAAGGCCAGCGCGTCAAGAGCTTCAAGATCGAAACAAGCACCGACGGCTCTAACTGGACTCAGAAAGCCACAGGAATCGCACAGACCACGATCGGCTACAAACGCATCATTCCGCTCAACGGTTCGACATCGGCAAGCTACGATGGCGGCACTTCAGCCAAATTCGTGCGCATCACAATCGAGGACAGCCGTGCATGTCCGCTTTTGCACACAGTATCGGTTTATTAATATCCAACACTATCACAAATGAATATCCTTAAAAAATATATAGGCCTGTGCGGGCTTGCGTTGCTCCCCGCTGCAATTCAGGCGCAGACAATCGGTTTCGATACCGAGGACTATGCCGCCATCGGCGTCTATGACACTTGGGAGCAATCGCCGTTCCGCACCGGTGAACTTCAGGGCAATGTTGCCGTCGTTGACAATCATCTGCAGTCTGAAGCCAACTCTTCGGAGAAAATGCTCGGTGTGCAGCGTTCACGTTTCGGCTCCAACACTTTTGGCGTCAAAATCGACCTCAAGAACACTTTTGAACTGACCGCTACGACAAAATATGTCCACGTGATGATGCACAAGCCGCAGGCCGGCCGTGTGATGCTTATCGGTCTTGGTAAAAAAAGCAACCGCGCCGAGCAGTCAAATCAGGTGGAACAGTTCTGGTCATATCCCGTAAACGATGTCAAGACGGATGAATGGTTTGATGCCGTGTTTCCCATCAAAGGCAATGGCGGCATTGACATCTATTCGCTCGTCGTTGTGCCCGACTGCGAGGCTCCGCACAATCTCGGCGCCGATTTCGTGGCTTATATCGACGATATTGTCATCAACAACGATCTCAAGCCGCGTGTAGGCCTTGAGGACTATTCAGTCAACTTCGCCAGCGATGCCGCATGGGGTCGTGACGACCGCAAGATCACCGGCGTGCAGTTCAACGGTGGCAGCGACGGCAATCAGTCGATCGCGATATCTTCCAGCGAACTTAAGGGCTACATGTTGAAATTCGACACTCAGTTCAAAGCGAAAGCCGGCGACAACATCACTCCTAAAGTCGGATACAACGCCGGATGGATGCACACATATGTCTATATCGACAAAGGAAAGGACGGACAATACAGCGCTGCCGTCACCGATGGTGACCTCCTCGACACGACGACCGACCTTGTCGCCTATTCGCTCTATCGCAGCGCCCAGTCGGGCAACGCGCACAATTCGGCAGGAACGTCGATTTCCGAGAGCAACAACGGCTTCAACCGGCTCGACCCGCCGTCGTTCACCATTCCGTCGTCACTCGCGAAAGGCATCTACCGCATGCGTTACAAAATTGACTGGAACAATATCGATCCGGGCGGCAATATCTCAAGCGACAACAATATCCTCAACAATGGCGGCGGCATCGTCGACGTGCTGCTTAACATCCATGAAGATATGGTGAGCGTTTCTCAGGACAACCGCAACGGCGAAGTGCTCATAGCTTCCACCGGCGACGTCATCAACAACAACACAATTCCGTTCGGTCAGGATTTCAAAATCAAGATGAACCCTTCCAACGGTTTTGAATACAACGGCATTCGTGTGCGTCACGGCTATAACCTCACCGGCGATTCACTCGTGAGAAGCACCCCGCAGTATCGCGATGAATTCTATTATATCGATCAGTTCGATTCCGATGATTGCTTCACCATTCCCGCAAGCGTCATTGACGGCGATATCCTCATCGAAGGTCTGTTTGTGGAAGAAGGCGAAGGAATGCAACGCCACAAAGTGACCTACAACATCATTCTCGATGGACGCACCGTCGCCACCGACGAGCATGAGGTGATGGCTGGAAGCGCCTATCCCGAGCCCTCGTTGCAATGCGAGGCATCTGATTCATATTACACTCTTTCCGCCGCTCCCGAAGGCACAGTGCCCAACGAGGACGTGGTAGTGGACATCACCCTTACACAGAATCTGCCGTTTGAGACAAGCACCGCCATTGATGAAACGATAGTGTGGTATGCCCTCACCATTACCGACGGTAAAAACAAGCTTGCCCATGACCCGTCATTATCTTATATCGATCTCACCGCGTCGGCAACAGGCAATAATGCCCAGTGGGCATTCATCGGCGATGTTGTCAACGGTTTCAAAATCGTGAACCGCGGTGCCGGTGAAGGATATGTGCTTTCATCCTCCACAAACATCACATCCTCCAACGACGGCAGCGTTTATCCCATAATGACGGCAGAGCCTGTCGCTGAAACAGCCAACACCTACTGGATCCCGACAAAAAGCACGAGCATCTCAGGCGAAAGCAACGGCTTTTATCTGCATCAGCTCGGTTTCACCAACAACCGCATGAACAGCCGCGACAACAAGCTCGCCTACTGGGTGGGCGGTGCCGGCGCCGGATCCACATTCCTTGCTACGGTCATTGACGAATCGATGCCCGACATCGACTATTGCCAGCCGGCTCCGGTGAGCGGCCGATCTGTAAGCGGCGGCATAACCAACCGCACCGACCGTTATCTGACGCAAGTTAATCTTTCCGACGGCACATCGTCGATCTCTATCGCCGGCGGCGGATCGTCAAGCGGCCGAAATGTAGTGTACGACCGCACCTCGAGCATCTTCAGCACCGAACCGGGCAAACAGATCTCCGTAGCGGCCACCGGCAGCGGTGACTGGGTCAACACATTCCTCTATGTCGATTTCGACAGCAACGGTTTCACTTACGACGATCTCTGCTTCAGCAACTATGGAACGTCAGGAAACCACCCCACCGTGAATTTCACTTTCACTATTCCTGAAGGGACTCCGTCGGGATATTATCGCGCACGCTATTTCAACGACTGGAATAACACGGATCCTTGTTACTATGGCGAATCCGGCAGCGATAACGGTGAGTGCGCGCTGGATTTCTGGATCAAAGTGACAGCCTATGGCAATGTGTCGTTTGTTGTTACGGGCGACGGATCGGTTGAAGGCTGGACCAAACTTGACAAAACTACGGGCCGTCCCGCGGATAATGCTGTCGCTGTCGCCGACGGAGCGACGATCGCTACCGGAGCGAAAACATCGGTTGCATTCATCTTCATTCCTCAGACCGAGCGCACACTGACAGCCGTTCTTATTGAAAACGGTTCCGACGAAACATTCTCGTTGGAAAATGACGCCGACCGTTTTGTGACCGTCCCGAGTTCGGGCACCGCCGACAGCTATGACAATGCCACAAGCTTCGTCCTTTCGCCTGTTTCGGGTGACGTCACCGTGACAGCAGCGTTCAGCAGCGATTCACAGGGTATCATCGATATATTCGGTGATGAAAATGACGGTCCGGTGGAATTTTACAATCTTCAGGGCGTGAGAATCGATGCCGATAATCTTGTTCCCGGAATCTACGTGATACGGCGTGGTGACAAGACCGCCAAGGTCTATATCAAATAATCCGTATCTGACACATCATTATAATTCAGGCGGCGTTCCGATCAGGTTCGCCGCCTTTTTTGGTATGACGGGCATGTGAATCGTGAGTGTCAGATGGCAGAGCCGATGACGAGCAATGCGAGTGAAAACATCAGAATGGCGAGGTCAAAGGCTTTGGCGCGGACATTGCGTTCGTGCAGTGCCAATACGCCGAATAGGAACGGCACTATGACACTGCCGCGTCTGATCATCGATACGATGGCAATCATTGATCCAGGAAGCGAGAGCGAATAGAAATAGGCTATGTCGGCTGCCGTAAGAAACAATGCGATCAACGGAATGGTCCAGCGCCACGAGAAACTGTCGGCGTTGCCGCGCTTTTTTTTGCTGCGTGAAATGATCCATAATGTAAGCCCCATGATCAGGCATTGATAGAGTGAATACCATGACTGGACATCCAGCGGGCGGTAGAATCGCATCAGATACTTGTCGTAGAGCGCCGAGATGGCGCCGAGCACGGTGGCTCCGGCCGCCATCCAAAGCCATCGGCTGTGACGCAACGAAAACCCCTCTTTCGCGCCAAGGCGCGAGATGAAAAACAATGATGCGAAGCCGAGAAGTATTCCACACCATTGAATCGGGTTGAGCCGCTCGCCGAAAATGGCTACGGCTCCTGCGAGCACAAGCAGCGGACGTGATGCATTGATCGGACCCTGGATGGTCAGCGGCAGATGTTTTATGGCAAAATATCCCAAGATCCATGATCCCAGCACGATCAGCGATTTGACGATGATGAGCAGATGTCCGCGCGGAGTGCCGCCGAGTCCGGTGCTTCCGGAGATTAACTCTGAAATTATTATAGGTGACATCAGAATGGCTCCGAAAAGAGTGTTGAGCATCAGCACCGCAAGCACATTGTTTCCTCGCAACGACAGTTTTTTCATGATGTCGTAACATCCCAGCGACAGTGCCGAACAAATAGCAAGAAATATCCACATAGTCCTGTCAGAAATTGTGGCTGCAAAGATGCAAATAAAATGTGAAATGCGAAAAAACAGGAAATGGATTTCCAGAAAACTGCGGTCGTAATGAACATGCACGGCACAGTTTCTTTTTTGCGGTGTCGTGATTTGCGAATAATGTCAATGGACTCTTGCTGCCGGTTTACCTTTTGGGAGCGGGGGCAGCTGCCGCTTAATAGACGCTGACGATGAGATCTCTTTCAAGTCGCAGTGACCGGATGGCCGCGGGTGGGGAGGTGGCGGCCGCGGGGGCCGGTTCGGGGGGCGGGG
>CAJJOX010000107.1 GCA_905193485.1 uncultured Porphyromonadaceae bacterium
GTACGTGGCCGGTGCCGCATCGACCGGTCTTGACGGACTGTATGTGCTCCATTCCACATCCGGCGTTTCCATGACCTACACGGCATCCGGCGCCGCATCCGATGTCAGGGTAGTAACTTTCGGCTCCCAGGGAGCCGCGTTCGAAACCGAAGCCGATCCATCAGCCATCAGCCGCAGCGGCAATGAAGTGACGGTCACCGCACTTCTACCCGACACGGGATATGGATTCATCGAAAACGGACGCACCTCATATTATTGGATCGTCGACTACTCCCGGCACCCGTTCAACGTCACCGACATCCGGCTCGCCGCCGATCAGGATTGCGGTCGCACTTTCTTTCAGGCCGACGGCTCGGCACCGCGTATGACATACTATTCCATCACGGGACGCGCACTCGAAATCGACCGCGGAATATCACTGATCTACAACACACTGACGCCCGACACCGAAAACATGCGTTACATAACCGCACAGACTTCTGTCGAATTACCATTTATCGACGGCATCTTCAGTGCACCCGCTCCCCTTTGCGACACCCGTTTCGAACTGTCCGGCGACCGTTTCCTCCGCGAATGGGACGAAGAAGAGACCATAACAACTTCAACCGTTCAGGCCACAACCGTCGAGTGCATGACAAACGCCACCCGGTCCAAGACCACGGCCGACAACGAGCTTAAAACCGACGAACCGCTCGGCGGCTCCGCGCCGGTCGATATATCTTTTTCGGCGGCCATAACCGACGCCGCCATATTCACCCAATGGCAGATGGCACGCGATGAAGAATTCGAGGATATAATCTACCGCACCTCTGATCTTGATTTCGAATACACATTCACCGATATGGGCACGACATACGTCCGGTTCACTGCCGCGAATGCCGCCGGTGACTGCACTGCCTACGGTGACACCTACAGCGTCTACATCGGCGAATCGGCCCTCCGGTGTCCAAACGCATTCTCGCCTGGCGCCAGCGAAGGCGTCAACGACGAATGGCGCGTATCCTACAAATCAATCATCAGCTTCGAATGCTATATATTCAATCGGTGGGGCGAAAAAATGGCCGAGTTTCATGATCCCGCGCAAGGATGGGACGGACGATACAAAGGAAAACTCGTCCCGGCCGGTGTCTATTACTATGTGATCAAGGCTCGCGGCTCCGATGGAAAAGACTACAATCTCAGCGGCGACATAAACATCCTGCGCTACAAATAATCACTCTCCTGCCTGTCATTTCCACAAGCCATTTGTTTCTCCTTAAGACTGCTTCGATATGTCAACACGAATTTCCGTCATATTAATTCTGCTTTTTGCCCTCTTTACCGGCTCAGCGACGGCCTCCGACCACAAAGACCGGCCGGCCGGCGTAGTCAACCCTGTCGTTCCCAAAAAAGTGCGCTTCGCTGACAAAGACGTTTCGCTCGACCGTTTCGATATGTATGAGAGGCTTGACCGCGAACTGACAGCCATGAGTTTCACTCACGGCAACACCCTTCTCACCATCAAACGCGCCAACCGCTATTTTCCCATAATCATACCCATTCTTCGCCGCGAGGGATTGCCGGAAGATCTCGCATATCTGGCATGCATCGAAAGCACCCTGAATCCACGTGCAGTTTCAGGGGCAAAAGCTGCCGGACTCTGGCAGTTCATGCCGGCCACGGCCAAAGAATATGGCCTTGAGGTGAACGATTATGTCGACGAACGTTTCGATCCGGTGAAATCCACCGAAGCCGCCTGCCGATATCTGCGGACGGCCTACGGAAAATACGGCAACTGGGAGTCGGCCGCCGCTTCCTACAACGGCGGCATGGGTCGGATCAGCTCCGAGCTGGCTTCCCAACAAGTGTCCACAGCCTACGATCTTTGGCTTACCGACGAAACATCACGCTACATGTTCCGGCTTCTCGCCATGAAAATGATCATGGAACATCCCTCTCGCTACGGATTTCATCTCAAATCCGAACAGTTGTATCAGCCGCTCGAAGGTGAAACAATCGAAGTTTCCGAGCCTGTCGAAAGCTGGCCCGAATGGGCGCGGGAGCATGGCATCTCTTTCCTCACCCTCCGCGAGGCGAATCCCTGGATAAGAGCCAAGTCACTGCCTAACAAATCAGGCAAGACATACCGGGTATTGGTGCCTGACGAACATTCTCTCTATCGCTCCAAACAAAAGAAACACGTTTTCAACCACAACTGGATTGACTGATGAGCACACCACGACAAAGCATCGAAGGCGACGACCGCATGACAAGGCTCGAAATCCTTGGTGCGAGAGTCCACAACCTTAAAAACATTGACGTGAGCATTCCGCTCGGCCGCCTCACTGTCATAACAGGCCTGAGCGGCAGCGGCAAATCGTCACTCGCTTTCGACACAATATATGCCGAAGGACAGCGCCGCTACATCGAAACGTTTTCAGCCTATGCCCGAAACCTCCTCGGCAATCTCGAGCGTCCCGATGTCGACAAAATCACCGGATTAAGTCCGGTCATCGCTATCGAGCAGAAAACCGTCAACCGCAATCCTCGCTCCACGATAGGCACCACGACGGAAATCTACGACTTTCTGCGACTGCTATATGCCCGTGCGGCAACAGCTGTAAGCTATCTTTCCGGCCAACCGATGGTCCGCTACACCGAAGAGCGCATCGTCGAACTGATTCTCGAACGTTTCGCCGGCAAGAAAATCTACATTCTTGCTCCGCTCGTCCGAAACCGCAAAGGACACTACAAGGAACTATTCGAAAGCATCCGGCGCAAAGGATATCTCACTGTGCGCACCGACGGCGAACTTCGTGAGATCACTCCGGGACTGAAACTCGACCGTTACAAAAACCACTCCGTCGAAGTGGTGATCGACCGGCTGAAAGTTTCCGGGAAAGACCGGACACGCCTGCGCGAAACCGTCAGCGAAGCTCTCAGACAAGGTGAAAAACAACTGATGGTCTACGATGTGGATGCCGACGAGATCTTCCATTTTTCCCAACAATTGATGGATCCCGTCACCGGACTCTCCTATCGCGAACCGGCTCCTCACAATTTTTCCTTCAATTCCCCGCTGGGAGCATGTCCGCGCTGCAAAGGGCTGGGAGAGGTCAACATCATCGACCGCGACAAAGTGATTCCCGACAGCAGCCTCTCTATTCATGCCGGCGGCATAACACCGCTTGGCAAATATCGCAACTCCATGATTTTCTGGCAAATCGAAGCCATTTGCAAAAAATACGGATGCACTTTGAAAACACCCCTGGCCGATTTGCCCGAGGAAGCTATCGATGAAATTTTCAACGGCACTGACGAACGCCTGAAAATCGAAAATGCCACAGCCGCCACATCCAACTATTTCATGCCCTACGAAGGACTTGTAAAATACATCGAAACGATGCTCGATGACGAAACGGAAGGCGCGGTGACCCGTCGCAAAGGCGAACGTTTCTTCACTCGCTCCGTCTGTCCCGAATGCGATGGCCGACGTCTTAACCGCGAGGCTCTGAGCTTCTTCATCGACGGACGCGACATTGCGCAGCTTTGCCGCATGGATATCTCCGAACTTTACGACTGGACGCAGTCGGTCGAGCAGCGACTGTCACCCACACAGGCCGTGATAGCTCGCGAGATTCTCAAAGAAATACGTTCCCGTCTCGGCTTCCTCGTTGATGTCGGATTGGGCTATCTCTCCCTCGACCGTCGCTCGGCGACACTCTCGGGCGGTGAAAGCCAGCGCATACGTCTGGCAACTCAGATTGGCTCCGAGCTGGTCAATGTGCTTTACATCCTCGACGAACCCAGCATCGGTCTGCATCAGCGCGACAATCACCGCCTCATCTCGTCGCTGCGACAATTGCGCGACCTCGGCAACTCGGTGATTGTAGTCGAACACGACCGCGACATGATGCTGTCGGCCGACTATATCGTCGACATCGGCCCCCGGGCCGGACGGCGCGGCGGCGAAGTCGTATTTCAGGGGACTCCGGCAAAAATGCTTAAAAGCGGCACCCTGACGGCCGACTACCTCAACGGCACGCGAATCATACCTGTCCCCGATACACGCCGCAACGGCAACGGACGTTTTATTACGCTCGCCGGAGCTTCCGGCCACAATCTCCACGACGTGACCCTGCGGCTGCCGCTTGGCACGCTGACCGTAGTGGCGGGTGTGTCGGGCAGCGGAAAATCGAGCCTCATTGCCGGCACACTTCAGCCGATTCTCAGCTCACATTTCTATCGATCTCTCACAAAGCCGCTACCTTTCACATCGATTGACGGACTGGAAAACATCGATAAAGTGGTGACCGTCGATCAGACCCCGCTCGGACGTTCGCCACGTTCAAATCCGGCCACCTACACCGGAGTGTTCACCGACATACGCAATCTTTTCGTCGGACTCCCCGAAGCACGCATCCGGGGCTATAAACCGGGACGGTTCTCATTCAACACCGCCGGCGGACGATGCGAAGCCTGCTCGGGCAACGGATACCGCACAATCGAGATGAACTTCCTCCCCGATGTTCTTGTGCCGTGTGAAGTATGCGGCGGCCGCCGATATAACCGCGAAACACTCGAGGTGCGCTTCAAAGGAAAATCAATCGCCGACGTACTCGACATGACAATCAACCAGGCCGTCGAGTTCTTCGAAAACGTACCGTCCATACTCCGGAAAATAAAAGTGCTGCAGGAAATTGGCCTGGGATACATCAAACTCGGCCAGCCGTCGTCCACACTCTCCGGCGGCGAGAACCAACGCGTGAAACTGGCCACCGAACTCGCACGGCGCGATACCGGGCGCACCCTCTTTATCCTCGACGAGCCTACGACCGGCCTGCATTTCGAAGATATAAAAGTGCTTTTGGGCGTCTTCAACCGCCTCGTCGACAAAGGCAACACAGTCCTCGTCATCGAACACAACCTCGATGTGATACGGGCTGCCGACTATGTCATCGACATGGGGCCTGGTGGAGGTGCCGACGGAGGACGCATCATGGCTGAAGGCACACCCGAACAGGTTGCCGCAGGCTCTTCGCCCACGGCCGAATATCTCCGCGCCGAATTGCAGCACAGACCGTAACGCGCCACACTATTTGCCGCCGCGGACTTCTCGCGTCAAAATGCCGATCGTCGACGCATCTGTCGAAAACACACCATACATGCCCTGCGGTTCATGAGCCGGATCGCACAGATAATCAGCTCCCGGATGCCACATTGGCGGATTGGCGGCGCCGTCGGCGCGGCCGAGCCCGTTCCAACCCCAGAAGTTGAGTCCCGAAATGCGCGGATCATGTGCGAAACGCCTGAGCAAATGCTCATAATATACATCACGAGCCGAGGTCCCGGCCTCGGAAGAGAAAGCAAAACCGTCGCGGGGATAACCGAATTCCTCTATCACCAATGGCTTCTTTGCCGTTGACATAGCCTCTATATGGAGATCGATATAACGGTCGCTCAACTCGATGGCGCGACCCACGTGGGCCTCCACCGAATCGCGCGATGCCCATCCCCAGTTGGTGGGCCACAGATGTATGCAGGCATAATCTATCTCCGGCATGGAATGGATACGCCGCCATAGGTCAAGATCCGATTCACAGCCATAAAGGCCTTCGCTTCCGGTTGAGATCAGATGATTGGGATCAGCCGATCGTATGGCTCTCGCCATTTCGGCAATCCATTCAGCCAGCGCTTCTTTACCTTCATCGCTGAATGCACGTGGTTCATTGCATATCTGCCATGCCATCAATGCCGGCGATTCGGCGTATGGCTTCCCGGTCACACTGTTGATGCGCGACGCCATGAAACGTGCGTGCTCGACCGCCATCCGGCGTGCCGACTCGTTGAGCACAAAACGGCTCACATGATCGACATATTCGCGGTAGCCGTCGATGCCCGGAACGGGAGCTACTCCCTCACCCGACCATTGCAGATATGATCCATAGCCTCCGCTCCATTCCCACGCATTGGTGAGATAGACCACCGCATGCATGTCGCGACGCTCAAGCTCCGCCATAAAGCGGTCAAGTCCCGTGAGAAGGATGTCGTTATATTTGCCCGGAGCTGTCTGAAGCACCGGAGCTATATGATGCGGCAATCCCTCAGGCCCTTCCGCACCGGCGAGCACACGCAGATTGTCGAGCCCGAGCGCATGCAGCGAGTCGAGTTCTTTGGTAAGGCGTTCATGATCGCCCCACGGACCATCGGCAGCAAGTATCGGGCCATACCAAAAATTAGTGCCAACAAAACGATACACCGTGTCGTCATGTCGGAATGTGCCGTCGGATGCGACGGTTATATATGGCGATGAGCTGCATAGCGACGTGACGGCCACTACTGCCGCCGCTGCGGCCGGCATCAGTTTCATAGACCGAGTATCTGCTGTGCGTGATCCTTGGTCTTGATCTGCTTCGGACCGAACACATGAGTGATGACACCGTCCGGGCCGATCAGATATGTTGTGCGCAACGTGCCCATATAAGTGCGCCCGTACATCTTTTTCTCGCCCCACACTCCCATCTCTTCCTGCAAGCGATGGTCGCAGTCCGCTATAAGCGGAAACGGCAGATCATGCTTGGCGATGAACCGTTGATGCGAGGCGGCGCTGTCGCTGCTCACGCCGACTATCTCATAGCCCTGCGCACGCAGTGCGTCTATATTGTCGCGGAGCGAGCACGCTTCTGCCGTGCAGCCCGAAGTATTGTCCTTGGGATAAAAATAAAGCACAAGTTTGTGCCCTGCATAGTCGCTAAGGCGTATTTCCAGGCCGTTCTCGTCCCGACCGAGAATCTCAGGAGCTTTGTCACCGATATTCATTTCTGTTCTTTTGTTTATGGTTGCTGTTTCGCAAAGTTATAACAAAAAGTATTATATTTGTGTCTGCTATATTAAAAAAATGGATCCCTACGAATTTGCCGAACGGATATTTCTCAATCTTCCTTACGATCCGAACGAGCAGCAGATCAGCCTCATCGCGGCGCTGGCTCGTTTTTGCTCCGCGTCCGACGACGGACGGTCCAACCCCGTATTCCTCCTCAACGGCTACGCAGGCACCGGGAAAACATCGCTCACCGGAGCACTCGTCAAGGCGTTGCGCGGGGTGATGCTGCCGGTCGTGCTGATGGCTCCTACCGGACGCGCAGCCAAAGTGTTCGGCAATTTCGCCGGATATCCGGCATCCACCATCCATCGGCGCATCTATCGCTCGGCCGACGGCTCACTGCCGGGCGGTTCGTCTGTCGACGTTGCGGAAAACACACTTGTCGACGCCGTGTTCATCGTCGACGAAGCATCGATGATAGGCGACGGCGGTTCGGGCAACGACGGATATGGTGGCCGCGCCAATCTCCTTGAAGACCTTATTCAATATGTCTATGGCGGCGAACGTTGCCGCTTGATTTTGCTTGGCGACACCGCTCAGCTTCCCCCCGTCGGATGCTCCGTGAGTCCCGCGATGGATCCCGCCATCCTTCCAGGCTCCGGACTTAAGGT
>CAJJOX010000108.1 GCA_905193485.1 uncultured Porphyromonadaceae bacterium
TCGGAAGATCCTCACAGCCCATCGCGGAATCATGAATCATCTCCGGTGCTGTCAGGAGAGCCTCGTCAACAATTGACCGGCGATAAAGCGCCGTCGACAGATGGACAACGGTGCCCTTGACGCACGACAGTTCATCGGCGAGCAGACGCTTCCCATTCAGCCGTTGGAAACATATTTTATCCGGATCGCCGGAGCAAGGTGTCTGAGAATTCTGATTCTCCTCATCACAAAATGTGCGCCAATCGGAGCAGACCATCGACAAGGTCGGGTCGGCGACAAGACGGTCAAATTTCAACTGTAGCGCATGACTGTTGATCCAGTAATCATCGGCGGCACAATCGGCGATAAAACGTCCGCGGCATTGGCTGAGAACAAAAAAATAATTGTCAACCAAACCGCGACGTGGTGCCTCAGGCATGACTCGTACCACTCCGGGGTAAAGCGTGGCATATCGGTCGAGAATTTCTCGCGTGCCGTCAGTCGAGGCATCATCGCCGGCAACAATCTCAATCGGAAAGTCACATTGCTGGGCAAGTATGCTGTCAAGAGCGCGGGCAACGGTATCGGCATGGTTGTATGACAACATTATCACCGAAACCGCTATCGGAGATTCTTTATGCCGATGATCATCAATCATAATTTGCTTATTTTCCTGACAAACTCACACCGAAGCTCGTCGGCGTCGAAACAGCGGCACCATCGTTGACGGGCAGCTTCCCGCATAGCGGCATATCGTGACCCGCTATCTATATACGGAATGATTCCGCGCACGAATTCTTCCGGTTCGGGATCGGGTGGAAGCATCAAGGCGCAATCATCGGTGAGCGCCTCTTCAATGCCCCTCACGGCCGTAGCGATTACCGGCACTCCATAGCTTAGCGATTCACATATCGACACGGGCAGTCCTTCGCCCGTGCTCAGCAGCATAGTCCAGTCAATCGATACCTCACAATACATTCGATGCACCTCATCGTTTGCACATTCGCCACGCAGATCAACGCTCAGATTGTCCGGACAGTCACGAATCACAGCACTCTTAAGATCCTGCATCATCGGTCCGTCGCCTATGTGAATCCACTTGACCCGACAGGAAGGACGTGCTATTGCCAACGCACGAAGCAACGCATAATTAAGGCTGACGCGCTTCTCCGGAGCGACTCTTGCCACAGACAACACTGTTATGGATGTCTTGTCACAAGCCCGTTGAAACTTAGTATTCTTACCGTGAAACACACTTCCAAGACGTATCACTTCAATCTTCCCGGATGAATCCGGGAAATCCGTTTGCAAACGGCATGCGGCCGCTTCTCCGACAGCATACACCCCGAGAGCCTTAGTCGCGGCAAGCGAACGTAGTCGAGGAACGCGTGGCGTGTATACATCGTGTCCATGGGCACGTGTGAAAAACTTGAGAGGAAGGCGTCGCGAGGCCAATGCCAGCCCGCAGGTAGCCAGATCAAACCAGAATGTATAAAATAGCGTATGGCTGATATTTATATTCCGTCGGCGAATCCACCTGCCGATAAACGAGGCGAAGGTGTGCGCGGCAATTGAAAAAGTAATCCCGGAAAATGTAAAATCGCCTCGGATCCCTGCTAAAGCGGAAGGCTGTGCGATACGCCACGATCGCAGAATCCGGTGATGCCACTGAGGATAGTCAAGCCATGACGTGTCAACTTCCACCGCTTCAGGCATATCATAATCGGCTCGTGGTCCGATGGATATGGTTGGCATAATGATGACACGTCCGAACACACGGCTCAGTTCCGCAAGTTCCGGCAAAACAAACGAAGGTTCTGTCGAACCGCCGAATGGGAATGAATCGGTAACGAGCACCAACGTATCATATTTTCGGTCATTAACCATACGTGTTGCAAATGTAACTAATTCCGACTTTAAAACAAAATAATCACGTGGCATGCTCGTTTATCTTTTTAGATATGGACAATGCAGATCAACTGATAACTATTGTAATACCGGTTCGCAACCGCGCCGGTATAATCACCCGCACCCTCGACTCGATAGTGCGACAAGATTGCCGTGACTTTCGCCTTGTGGTGGTGGACAATGCCTCTACCGACGACACCAAGGATGTGGTGAACAATTGGATTGCCGGACATCGATCATGCGGCATCAGCATCGAATTGCTCGACGAACCACATCCGAGTGCATCCGCAGCCCGCAACCACGGATTGGCTGCGACCGACACACCTTACGTAATGTTCTTCGATTCCGACGACGAAATGCGTTCCAACCATCTTTCGCGCATCATCACGGAACTTCGGCGACGCCCGGACACCGAACTGTTGCGTTGGGATGTAGGAATTCTTGATCCCGACGGATGGCTGCATGTAAAATCACCGCACTTTCATGACGAGATCCAGCTCAACATACTTCACGGATCACTTTCCACAATACGCTATGTCGTTCGCACCGATCTCTTACGTGCAGCCGGAGCATGGAATGAAGACCTCTCCACATGGGACGACATGGAACTCGGCAACCGTCTTCTCATTTCGGGCATTGCTGTCAGCAAACTTAACGGAGAGCCAAGCGTGGTCATCCATATCACACCAGATTCCATAACAGGCAGCCGTTACAGTGAGCGCATCGAGTCCATGACTCGCGCTCTTGATGCTATCGAACGCACGTTACGCGAATCGCCCGAAGCGGATGCCGACTATCTCAACACCATCGACAGCCGCCGTGCCATCACCGCAGCCATTCTTACTCGCGAGGGCAACATAAAAGCAGCCAAATCACTGATGGCTACAGCTCTGAATGGACATCGCCGCAGCGAACGCACCAAGTTGCGGCTCATCAAAACATTCACTCGTGTCTTCGGACGCGGCGGCTCAATGCTGGCTCTTTTCTTATTCGGGAAAAAAGCCGAAAAACGTTAACGAACGTTGACCCGACGCCTCGAAACGCTTAACGCATGTTAACGGCAAATCGTTTTTATCACAGAATGTGTTTCAATTTATATTAAATGTGCCTACCTTTGCGACAGTCATTGACCTAAAGCAACAACTATGGCTAATGTTCTGACAACTCTTATCAGCTCGCAAACCGACCGTTACGGCGACCGCGAAGCTTACAGATATAAATACAACGACCGCTGGGAACCAACTTCCTGGAACGATTTTCGCCGGCAAACATTTAATGTGGCCTGTGCTTTTGAAACGCTTGGGCTTAAAGAATGTGACAATATCGCCATTTTTTCCGCCAACAGACCCGAGTTGCTCATTTCCGACTTTGCGGCTTACGCCAACCGGATGGTGCCGATTTCAATTTATTCCACCAGTTCGACCGATCAGGTGGTCTACATTGTAAACGATGCCTCCTGCCGGATCATTTTAGTCGGCAATCAGGCTCAATACGAAATAGCCCGCGATGCGATGAAGCGATGCACGTCACTCCGACGCATCATCACCATAGACACCGTGCAACTGCAAAAAGGCGACGATACGACAATTTCCTTCGATTCACTTGCCGCCCTCGGCGAAAAAGCCTCCGACAATTCACGTGTAGAAGTGAAACGGCGCACTGAAGCATCGTCGGCCGACGACATCGCCACGATCATCTACACATCGGGTACTACGGGCGAGCCCAAAGGTGCTGTCCTCCCCCATTCCTGTTTCAACGCTGCAATGCGCATACACCGCGAACGCCTGACTATGCTCTCCGACAACGACACATCCATATGCTTTCTGCCGATGAGTCATATTTTTGAAAAAGCATGGACATATTTCTGCCTGTGGTCGGGAATGCGTGTGGCGATCAACAACGATCCCCATCAGATTCAACACGCCATCCGCGAAGTGCGTCCCACCTGCATGTGTTCGGTGCCACGTTTCTGGGAAAAGGTTTACACGGCGGTACAAGACAAACTCAGCGACATGAAAGGTCCGCGCAAATGGATGGCGACCTTAGCACTGAAAATAGGGCACAAACGCAATCTCGTGTATGCACGCACCGGACGCAAGGCGCCATGGCTTGTTGAAACAGCCTATAAAATGGCCGACCGTCTGGTATTGTCAAACGTGCGCCGTGCAATTGGCATTGATCATGGCAATATATTCCCCACTGCGGGAGCTCCGCTATCCACCACTATTGTTGAATTTCTCCACTCTTGTGGCATAAACATACTCATAGGCTACGGACTGTCAGAAACGACAGCTACCGTCACCTGCTATCCCAATGTCGGTTACGAACTCGGCACTGTCGGCACTCCGATGCCGGAAGTACAGGTGAAAATCGGCGCCGACAATGAGATCCTCGTAAAAGGGCCAACAGTCATGCGCGGTTACTACAACAAACCCGAGGCCACAGCCGAAGCTTTCACGGCCGACGGTTGGTTTCGTACCGGCGATGCGGGTGTATTTGACGCGAACGGCGAACTGACGCTCACCGAGCGCATAAAAGACCTGTTCAAGACGTCCAACGGTAAATACATCGCGCCGCAAGCGCTCGAAAGCAGGCTCGGAGAGGATCGGTTCATTGAGCAGGTGGCCGTCATCGGCGATAAACGAAAATATGTCACCGCCATCATCATTCCCGCTTTTGAAGCGCTCAAGGAATATGCCCGCAAAAAACATATCCAGTATCGATCGATCGAAGAACTGATCCGCAACGCTGATGTCCGTTCGATGCTCACCGAACGCATCGAACGTCTGCAGGAAAGCTTCGCCGGCTACGAACGGATTAAAAAATTCACGCTTCTGCCGCAAGCCTTCACCATGGAAGCCGGCGAGCTCACCAACACACTCAAGATACGTCGTCCCGCCATCAACCGCCGTTATGCGCGTGAAATCGAGGCAATGTATGCATGAGCAACTATCACTGATGACATTAACCCGGTCATGCCTTGGCGCGACCGCTTTCTGATAACCCATGCGGCTTGTCCGCGCTATTACAATCAAACCGTATAATGATTACACAGGAACAATTAAAAGCGACCTTTGAACGCAAGTTGGCGTTGAGGAGGTATCTTTGACGTCGACAACAAGAAAATTCAGGTAGAAGAGGAAGAACTGCGCACACATGTACCCGATTTTTGGGAACATCCGAAGGAAGCGCAGGCTCAGATGAAAAAAATCAAGGATCTGCAGGGGTGGATCGACGGATACAAGGAAATCGAAGATGCCGTCGACGAGCTTGAGCTGGCATTTGACTATGTGAAAGACGGCGAACTTGATGAAGCCGAACTTGACGCGCTCTATGCCTCTACGATCGAAAAGATCGAAGCACTTGAACTGCGCAACATGCTCCGTCGCGAAGAGGACAAATTGGGAGTCGTGCTCAAAATCAATTCAGGCGCCGGGGGTACTGAAGCTCAGGATTGGGCTCAGATGCTCATGCGCATGTATCTGCGTTGGTGTGAAGACCATGGATATAAGACCTCCATTTCCAACATGCTCGACGGCGACGAAGCCGGCATCAAATCATGCACCATCAACATTGAAGGCGACTTTGCCTACGGTTACCTCAAAAGTGAAAACGGTGTGCATCGACTTGTGCGCGTGTCACCCTACAATGCCCAAGGCAAACGCATGACATCATTTGCCTCGGTGTTTGTCACCCCATTGGTCGACGACACCATTGAAGTGCGTGTGGATCAAGGGCTTTTATCTTGGGACACGTTCCGCTCCGGAGGCGCCGGAGGTCAGAATGTCAACAAGGTGGAGTCAGGCGTCAGGCTGCGCTACCAGTTCACCGATCCCTACACCGGAGAAAAGGAAGAGATTCTGATTGAAAACACAGAAACGCGTGACCAGCCCAAAAACAAAGAAAACGCGCTCCGTCATCTCCGCTCCATCCTTTATGAAAAAGAGTTGCAACACCGTATGGCCGAACAAGCCAAAATCGAGGCCGGAAAGATGAAAATCGAATGGGGCTCGCAGATACGCAGCTATGTGTTCGATGACCGCCGCGTCAAAGATCACCGCACAGGATTCCAGACATCCGATGTCAACGCCGTCATGGACGGCCATATCGACGGTTTCATCAAAGCTTTTCTTATGGAATTCGCCGGCGAAGAAAACGAAGCATAATCCTCAGCCACCATATGTCCGCTATGATCACATACGGACATCTATACACAAACAATTGCAGTGTCAACAGATCAACCTCGACACTGCAATTTTTATTTTTTCATCTGCATGCGCAGACCGGAATTCGAGTCAAACAAGCGAACCAAGACGACTCGACTACTTCGCGACCTTAACGTAGCGGGCATTAAGACCTTCAACAACAGCTTTAGTCACGTCAAGCTTCGGATTGAAGTAAAGGCCGGCACTCTGGAGCAATACGGCATCATATCCGTTCTTTTCACTGAACACTTTCACGAAACTTTTAATCGAATCCTGAAGCTGCGTCTGAAGCTGCGATATATCCAGCTCCGTCGACCGTTGGAGATTGCTCACATAAAGCTCGGCATCCTGCTGCTTTTTCTGAAAGCGCGACATATCGGCATTGTATTCGGCTTCAGATGTGTAGCCGTTTGATTTCATTTTTTGTTCAATCTGATTGCCGAGCTGCTGTATTTCATTTACACGCGACTGCTGGGCGGAAACGAGCTTCGACTGCGCACGGGTCATGGCCTCTTTCACATCTTTGGCCAGATTGTATTCTTCAAAAAGTTTCTCTTCATCGATATAGCGTACATTAAGCGACGCGGACGAATCGGTGCCTTTTGTTACAGCAGTCTTCTTCGGAGCATTGTTCTTATCGCCGGGTGCGGATTTGTCAACACAAGAGCTGAACGAAACAGTGGTCACAGCGGCAAGAATCAGTGCTACGGAAAGAATTGTTTTTTTCATGTTTTGTGCGTGTTAGGCTTTTGGTTGTTTATCATTATTCCCATCCGTCGTCTGATGCACATCCGATTCCCTTACGTCGCAGCGCGACCGAATCCTTCACATGACCCGACGGGAAGCGGCCTCCTTTTTTAAAGAAAACTTTCACGCCAAGCAACACGACAGCTATTGCAAGCAGAATGACGGTCAGAAACAAAATTTTCATATATCTAAATGCTTTCGCAGTGCAAATATATGAAACGAATCATAAATATTGCACAAAAGTCAAATTTATTTTGTAACTTGGCACTCTCCAAGCGAATGATTTAACATCTTTTCAGCTTCGTTCTTCAAAATCGAACAACAAATCAAAACACATCAACACCAAATGAAAGTATCAGAACTCAAACCCACACAAGTTTTCTCAATCTTCGACCAGATAACACGCATTCCGCGTCCGTCGAAGAAAGAAGATCGCATCCGTGCTTTCCTTCTTGATTTTGCAAAAGCCCACGGACTGGAAGCAAAAACAGACAAAATAGGCAACGTGCTCATTTCCAAGCCTGCGACACCCGGTCATGAAAATGCTCCACGCGTCATCCTTCAGGGACACATGGACATGGTGTGCGAAGCCAATGACAAATCGTTCAATTTCGAAACCACTCCCATCACCGC
>CAJJOX010000109.1 GCA_905193485.1 uncultured Porphyromonadaceae bacterium
CCCCGCCCCGCGCGTCGCCGCCCCCCGCGACGCTCTCGCCAATCCGACCGATCTCCGCATCTTTGCAATAGCCCAGGCTCTCGAACAGGGATATTCGATCGACCGCATTGTCGACCTGACCAAAATCGACCGCTGGTTCATCGAACGGCTCGACGGCATCGTGAAATTTGCAGCGAAACTCTCTTCCTTCGACAAGATCGAATCGCTCGACCGCGATACGCTCTGCGAGGCCAAACGGCTCGGATTCTCCGACTTCCAGATCGCCAGACTTGTCGAGAATCCCGAAGGGAACATGGAACAGGATGTTCTCAGGGTGCGCGAATATCGCAAAAGCCTCGATGTGACTCCCTTCGTATGCCGCATCAACACCGTGGCTTCCGAATATCCCGACCTCACCAACTATCTCTACGTCACATACGGCGCCGACCGCAATGCCATTCCCTACGATCTCAACGCCGGCAACAACATCGTAGTGCTCGGTTCGGGCGCCTACCGCATCGGTTCTTCAGTCGAATTTGACTGGTGCTCGGTCAATGCCGCCGCCACTTGTCGGAAACTCGGCTACAAATCGATCATGATCAACTATAACCCCGAAACCGTATCGACCGATTACGACATGTGCGACAGGCTCTATTTCGACGAGCTTTCTTTCGAGCGCGTAATGGACATCATCGATCTCGAATCACCGCGTGGAGTCATAGTCAGCGTGGGCGGACAGATACCCAACAACCTGGCCATGAAACTCTATCGCCGGCATGTGCCCGTACTCGGCACCTCTCCTGTTTCGATCGACCGGGCTGAAAACCGTCACAAATTCTCGGCCATGCTCGATCAGCTCGGAATCGATCAGCCCCGTTGGAAAGAACTGACCACCGAGGCCGACATCGACGATTTCGTCCGCGAAGTCGGATTCCCGGTTCTCATACGTCCCAGCTACGTGCTTTCGGGAGCCGCCATGAATGTCTGCTACGACCACGAACAGATGCATCGGTTCCTCGGACAGGCGGCCAAAGTGTCGAAAGAATATCCCGTCGTAGTGTCGGTATTCATGCAGAACGCAAAAGAAATTGAATTCGACGCCGTTGCGCGCAATGGAAAAATCGTGGAATACGCGATATCCGAGCACGTCGAATTCGCCGGAGTCCACTCCGGCGACGCCACGCTTGTGTTCCCGGCCCAGAAAATATATCTGGCCACCGCGCGACGCATCAAACGCATCAGCGCACGCATAGCGAAAGAGCTCAATATCTCCGGTCCGTTCAACATCCAGTATCTCGCCAAGGACAACGACGTGAAAGTCATCGAATGCAACCTCCGCGCTTCACGCTCATTCCCATTCGTCAGCAAGGTGTTGAAAAAGAACTTTATCGAAACCGCCACACGCATCATGCTTGGCGAACATATCGAACCTGTCGACACCTCGACATTCGATATCGACTACGTAGGAGTCAAAGCCTCACAATTCTCGTTTGCGCGTCTGCACAAAGCCGACCCCGTTCTTGGTGTCGACATGTCGTCGACCGGTGAGGTGGGATGTCTCGGCCGCGATTTTGAGGAAGCCCTTCTCAACGCGATGATTTCTGTCGGCCATCACGTGCCAAAAGGTGCGATTCTCGTCAGCTCCGGCGACGTACGCGGAAAAGTGGACATGCTCGATGCCTGCCGCCTCCTCTTTGAGGCCGGCTACAAGATCTATGCCACAGCAGGCACAGCCCGATTCCTTAACGACAACGATGTCACCGCGACTCCGGTGAGCTGGCCCGACGAGCAGGGAGAAACAGGTGTCCTCGACATTATTTCTTCTCATGAAGTCGACCTCGTCATCAACATACCCAAAAACCACACTAAACGCGAACTGACCAACGGATACCGTATCCGTCGATGGACAATCGACCACAACATCCCATTACTGACAAACGCCCGCCTTGCCGTGGCCTATGTCAAGGCATTCCTCGCCAAACCCATCTCGGAAATAGCCATCACGCCCTGGCAGGAATACTGATCTCCGCATGCGCTTTATCACGAGCATAATACTATAGCCCGCCGCATTCTTCCCGGGCCATTACAAAGGCTGCCCCGCATCATCCGATGCCGGCAGCTTTTTTTGTGACCCGCCATCCGGCTCCATCAAGCTTTTTATCGACATTCCAAAAAAAAATCGTAATTTTGGGGAATTAAACAAGCGCCATGGCAGCATCTGACAAAATAAAAAAATGGCTGGGTGATCTCCAGCAATCCGTCTTCAGCGTAATCAAAATCGCACTGAAGTCACGCAGCTCATCACCATTACCCACCGGACTCAGGAATCCCGATCAGCTCGTCATTCTCGCCAACGGGCCTTCCCTCAACGACACCGTTGCCCGACATGCCGATTTCCTCGCCGACAAAACGCTCATGGTCGTCAATTTCTGCGCCACATCTCCCATGTTCGAGCAACTAAAGCCGCAGCTATACCTGATTGCCGATCCGCTCTTCTGGATTGTTGACGAAAAACGACAGCGGCTGTTCGGTGCCCTTGTCGAGAAAACCACATGGCCCATGCATCTGTTCATTCCTTCACGCGCACGCGTCGACAAAAAATGGCAGCAGATGATCGCCGCCAATCCCAACATCCGGCCGGTCATCTACAACTCGACCCCAGTCGAAGGATTCCCCTCCTTTGCCCGCGCCATCTACAGCCGGGGACTCGGCATGCCGCGGCCTCACAACGTGCTTATCCCGTCTATCGCCGAGGCACTACGCATGCCTTTCAAAGAAATATACCTTGCCGGCGCCGATCATTCCTGGCTACCTGAAATCACAGTCACCGACGACAATCAGGTGCTCATGCATCAGAAACACTTCTACGACCGGGGATCGTCAAAAGCCGAAACCGTAAAGCAGGAAAACCTCAACACAGCCCGGCTGCACACAATCCTCTATCACATGCACGTGGCATTCAAATCCTACTTCATCCTGCTCGACTATGCACAACATCGCGGACGTGAGATAATCAACATAACCCCGGGCAGTTTCATCGACGCCTTTCCACGGCAGAATCTCGACCGAATCAAAACCGAATCACGACAATGACCGACGGCATAATCATACAAGCCCGCAGCGGATCGACACGACTCCCCGCCAAAATATTACTTCCGTTCGACGAGCATCGGCGGATCATCGACATCATACTTGAAAACATCAGCCGCAACTGTCCAGGCAAGAAAATAGTGCTCGCCACCACCGACAAGCCGGCCGACGACCGGATCGCCGACATCGCATCACATGCCGGGGTGCTATGCTACCGCGGCAGCGAAAACGATGTGCTGTCACGATTCATCGGAGCCGCTGAAACTTTCGGAATCGACCGGCTGATCCGAGTCTGTTCCGACAACCCCTTCCTGCGTGCCGACTCTTTCGCGCAGTTGTTCAGCGCCCACGACGCGGATCCCGACGCCGATTATGTGGCCTTCGCTTTTCCCGACGGCCGGCCCACCATCAAGTCCCACCTCGGCCTATATGCCGAGCTGACAACGGCCGATGCATTGCGCCGCGCCGCCAGTGACACCCGCGAGCAGCTATACATTGAGCACGTGACCATCTATCTTTACACCCACCCCGACAAATTCCGCTGCCGCTTCCTGCCGCTTCCCGCCGCCGTCAGCAACCGCACCGACATCCGCCTGACACTCGACACGCAAAGCGACTTCGACATCCTGCGCCGGCTTTATCACGAATTTGACAACGCTCCCGACCAATCAGTCGATGCGCTTATGGCACTGATCGACGCAAATCCCGACTATGGCCGAATCATGAAACAAAACATTCAACAAAACGAAAAATGAATCACACATACATCATAGGTGAGATCGGACAGAACCATAACGGTTCCGTCGATCTGGCAAAACTGATTGTCGATCTGGTGGCCCGTCCCGTACGCGACGAGGCATCAGACATCGATCTTCCGCCCATGGACGCCGTAAAACTCACCAAACGCGATCTCAACGAAGAGCTCTCCGACTCACAGATGAACCGACCCTACGACTCGCCTCACTCTTTCGGACGAACCTACGGCGAACACCGTGCACGCCTCGAACTGTCAGACGAAGAACATCTCGAGGTCTACCGACATGCAAAACAGCTCGGACTCGACTTCGTCGAAACGCTTTGTTCAAAAGGGTGCCTGTCACTCCTGCGGCTCTTCACACCCGACCGGCTAAAAGTGGCCAGCCGCGACCTGACCAATCTCCCGCTTCTCGAGGCCATGGCCGAAACACGCATCCCCATCATACTCTCCACCGGAATGGCCGGCAAAAAGGAACTTGACGACGCCCTCGACACAATCTCCCGCTACCACAGCGACATCGCCATTCTCCACTGCGTCAGCCAGTATCCAACGATGCCCGACAACCTCAACCTGCGCACCATCACCTATCTGCTTCACAATTATCCCCAATACACCATCGGATTCTCCGACCATACAATCGGCATAGCCGCACCCGCAGTAGCCGTAGGCATGGGTGCTCGCATCATCGAAAAGCACATCACCATCGACCGCCGCATGAAAGGCACCGACCAGCAGGGGTCGCTCGGCCCCGACGGTGTGAACCGCATGGTGCGCGACATCCGCATCACCGAACGATGGCTCGGACGCGAAGACATCTACATCGAGCCTGCCATAGCAGCCGCGCGCGTCAAGCTTGAACGCTCCATCGCCTCACGACGTGACCTTCCGGCCGGACATGTCATCACCGACGACGACATTCATCTTCTATCCCCCGGCGACGGATTCAAATGGACCGAAAAAAACAAGGTGATCGGTGCGACAGTCATCACACCTGTTCCTAAAAACGAAATCATCTATCCCGACCTCATCAAACGATCCTGACCGACTTGTGATATGCTTCCCAAACTCGTAATCACCGACATCGACGGCGTGTGGACCGACGGAGGTATGTATTATACCGCCAATGGCGATACCGCCAAACGTTTCAGCGTCAAGGACGGCTGGGGCGTGATATTCCTGCGTAAACTCGACATTCCCCTGGCAATAATGACCGGAGAGAATTCACAAATCGTGGCTCAACGCGCAAAAAAGCTGAAAATCGACCGCTGCTACCTCGGCGTGAAAGATAAACTCCGGCTCACGATGCAGCTCTGCGATGAGCTCGGCATCACACTCGCCGATGTGGCTTTCATCGGCGACGACCTCAACGACCTTCCGCTGTTGCGCGCCGTCGGGCTTTCGGCATGTCCGGTCAACACCCCCGACTATGTGAAATGCCACGTCACAATGCGACTGTCATCACACGGCGGCGACGGAGCATTCCGCGAATTCATCGAAACCATCCTGCGGCGCGAAGACGAAATGGATCGGGTGATAGCCCTGTGCACCGATCCGTCCTGATGCGAATATCCACCCCGACAGGAACACTGCGGCGCACCTTGTCTGTTCACGCAGTTGCACATTCAGCACAATATTGTGCCGTTTTTTGGTATTCGCCTCTCTTCTGCACTATTTTTACACCACAATTCGTGAGGCCATTATCTTCATAGCAATCCATGTCACAACAAACGCCAGCGGAAAGAAACGAAAGCCAGTCACAACCGATCAAGATCGACGTTGATGCCGTGATTCGCACACGGTTGCCACGCCATTATCGTTTCATCCCACGCTTTTTCATCAGATGGCTCTCACGCACCGTGTGTCAGGACGAGCTGAATGAAATGCTCCAGGTATGTGATGGAAAACGCGATGCCGATTTCTGTCGCGGCGTCATTGACCATCTCGGCACATCCTATCACGTTTCGGGCGAGGAACACCTGCCGCAGTCCAAACGGTTCATCGCCGTGTGCAACCATCCGCTCGGCGGCCTCGACGGAATGATGCTCATCGACTTCATAACACGGCACTACGGCCCGGGAGTCAGATTCATTGTCAACGACCTGCTTATGGCCATCGAGCCCCTTAGCGGCGTGTTCCTGCCGATCAACAAACACGGACGCCAGTCGCGTGAAGCGTTCCATGCCATCGACGAAGCAATGGAAGGTTCCGATCCGGTCATCATATTTCCCGCCGGGCTCGTTTCACGCAAAGGCAAAAACGGACACATCGCCGACCTGCAGTGGCAGAAGAATTTCGTCAACAAAGCCATCACACACCGACGCGACATAATTCCTATCTTTTTCAGCGGACACAACTCAAGTTTTTTTTATAATTTTGCAAGACTCCGCACAAAATTAGGCCTCAAACTGAACATTGAAATGATCCGTCTGCCAAAAGAGGTGTTCCGCAGCCGCGGAATGAGCTATAAAATATGCATCGCGCCTCCCATTTCGTGGCAGACACTCGAAGGCGGCGCAAAAGCACAGTCTACTGCCGACGATATCCGTCGTCGTGTCTACGAGATGGAATCAAATCAGTAAAGCAGCATCACCAATTTCCCGCAATGACTCAGCAAATCATCGATCCAATACCGACAGAAGCCATCATCGAGGAACTGACCCCCGACCGCTTCCTTCGCGACACCAATAAAGGTCACAACCAGATCTATATCGTCGACGGACGCACTGCCCCCAACATAATGCGTGAAATCGGACGACTCCGCGAAATAGCGTTCCGCGCCGCCGGAGGCGGAACGGGAAAAGACTGCGACATCGACCGCTTCGACCTCATGGATCCCCCCTGCCGACAGCTCATCGTATGGGATCCGGACGCAAGACTCATACTCGGGGGATACCGCTTCATCACCGGCGACGACATCGCGATTCTGCCCGACGGATCGCCTCGCATCGCCACGGCACACATGTTCCGGTTCTCAGACCGGTTCATCAAAGAATTCCTACCGCAGACCATCGAACTCGGACGGTCATTCGTCCGCCTCGAATACCAGTCATCAAAAGCAGGAGCAAAAGCCCTCTACGCACTTGACAACCTCTGGGACGGCCTCGGCGCACTCACTGTAGTGCATCCCCAGACAAGATATCTTTTCGGAAAAGTCACCATGTATCCCGGCTACAACAAGCAATGCCGCAACATGATCCTCTATTTCATGCGCAAGCACTTCGACGACCCCGACAGACTTGTCAGTCCGATGCATCCGCTTGACACCGACACCGATATCAACTCCATGCATGAGATATTCACAGGCTCCGACTATCTTGACGACTATAAGATCCTCAACAAAGCCATCCGAGCCAACGGCATAAACATTCCACCGCTTGTAAACGCCTACATGAGCCTCTCACCCACCATGCGCGTTTTCGGAACCGCCATCAACGATGAATTCGGCAATGTCGAAGAAACAGGCATTTTCCTTGCCATATCCGAAATACTCGAATATAATGCCTGACGCAATGATCCATCCGGCATCGGGCTGACGCCATGCGAGCAAAGCATACACCACAAACGGGATGTTGAACGCACACACCAGGGAAAACAAAACTTTCTTCAGCCCGAACGCAGAAATATAATAC
>CAJJOX010000110.1 GCA_905193485.1 uncultured Porphyromonadaceae bacterium
GGCGGCCTTTCTCGCAGGATGAATCTTGTTGAATACGGCTTCCGGCTTCCCGCCGCCCTGGACAACAGGCCGCTGAAATTCGAGGAATTTGAAAAACTCACTCCGCAGGTGCTCTACGTGAGTGCCACGCCGGCCGACTACGAACTGCAACGGTCAGAAGGTGTTGTCGTGGAGCAGATCATTCGTCCCACCGGCCTCCTCGATCCGGTCATTGAGGTTCGCCCGACCCTCAACCAGATCGATGATCTGATCGACGAAATCGCCACCCGGACCGAAAAAGGCGAACGCACGCTCGTCACCACGCTCACAAAGCGTATGGCCGAGGAACTCAACGACTATCTGCAACGTCTGAAAATCAAAGCCGCATACATCCACAGCGATGTCGACACACTTGATCGCATACGCATCCTCGACGACCTCCGTGCCGGAGTCTACGACGTGCTCATCGGCGTCAACCTCCTCCGCGAAGGCCTCGACCTTCCGGAAGTGTCGCTCGTGGCCATCCTCGACGCCGACAAAGAAGGATTCCTCCGTTCACACCGATCGCTGACGCAGACTGTCGGACGTGCAGCCCGCAATCTCAACGGCACTGTCATAATGTATGCCGACACAATCACCGACTCCATGCGACTCACAATCGACGAAACCGAACGCCGCCGATCGCTTCAGCTTGCCTACAACGAAAAGCATGGCATCACGCCTCAGGCCATCGTAAAGGCACGCAACCGCATCATCGGCGTCGACAAAGAGGATACTGACGAATCCGCCGACACAAGATCGCAGTGTTCGAAGTGCTCGGGAAAGCCCGCCGCAAAATCATCCCGCGAAAAAGGCCACGCTCTCTACGAACAGGAATTCTCCACTTCCGTCGATATCGCCGCCGATCCGGTGGTGCCGTATATGAACGCTGCCGAACTCCAGCGCACCATCACCCGCCGGCGCCTTGAAATGGTCGACGCGGCCAAGCGCATGGATTTCATGGAAGCGGCCCGTCTGCGCGATGAAGTGCTGAAACTCGAAGAATTGCTCAAAACTCATGAATCAGCCGACTGAAAATAACCGCACGCAACGTCATTCCGACCCACGCACCGACCTCACGCTTTACCTTCCGACATCTGTCAAAGAGATGAAACTGCTCGGATGGGATCATGTAGATGTCGTGATCTTTTCCGGCGACGCCTATGTCGACCATCCTTCATTTGGCGCAGCCGTTATCGGGCGCACGCTTCAAGCCGCCGGTTATCATGTGGCCATCGTGCCCCAGCCCAACTGGCAGGACGACCTTCGCGATTTCCGCAAGTTTGGTGCGCCGCGCCTGTTTTTCGGAATTTCAGCCGGAGCAATGGACTCGATGGTCAACCACTACACAGCCGCACGACGCCGGCGTTCCGACGATGCCTACACCCCCGGAGGCCGTCACGGTGCCCGTCCCGACTATCCGACGATAGTCTATAGCGAGATCCTCCGGCGCCTCTATCCCGACACGCCGATTGTCATAGGAGCCATCGAAGCCTCGCTGCGGCGCCTGTCGCACTACGATTATTGGCAGGATCGTCTGCGCCCGTCCATTCTCGCCGACTGTCCCGCAGATCTGCTGATTTATGGCATGGGGGAGAAACCGGTGGTGGAGATAGCCCGGCGTCTGGAAGGTGGCGAACATATTTCCGACATGACCGATGTAATGCAGACAGCCGTCATGCTTCCGGCCTCGGAGCAACCCGACACCACGGATGCCGATAACATCATCCTGCATTCTTTCGAGGATTGCCTACGCAATAAACGCTTTCAGGCCGAAAATTTCAAGCATATCGAGCAGCAGAGCAACCGTTTCCACGGAGCCACGCTCTGGCAGCGTCACGGCGATCGCACCGTGAAGGTCAACCCCATGCTTCCACCAATGACGACGGAAGAAGTCGACGCCTCATTCGATCTCCCCTACACACGCCTGCCGCATCCGCGCTACAAAGACAAGACCATCCCGGCCTATGATATGATACGCCATTCCATCAACATGCACCGTGGTTGCTTCGGCGGATGCGCTTTCTGCACCATCTCGGCACATCAGGGCAAGTTCATTGCCTCCCGCAGCAAGCAGTCGATTCTGCGTGAAGCCGGCAAAGTCACCCGGATGCATGACTTCAAGGGCTATATATCCGATCTCGGGGGACCCAGCGCAAACATGTACGGCATGCATGGCCGCGACGTCGAAGTCTGCAAGAAATGCCTGCGTCCATCGTGCCTCCATCCCAAGCCGTGTCCCAACCTCAACACTGACCATTCGCAGCTGCTCGACATCTATCATGCCGTCGACGCCCTGCCCGGCGTAAAAAAATCGTTTATCGGCAGCGGCGTGCGCTACGACCTGTCGATGCACCCTACAGGCAATCCGGCCGTCGACGCCATCAACCGCCGCTTCAACGAAGAGCTTATCAAGCATCATGTATCGGGACGTCTGAAAGTGGCGCCGGAACACACATGCCCCCACGTGCTAAACATCATGCGCAAGCCTGATTTCAAGTTGTTCCACGATTTCAAGCGCATATTCGACCGCGTAAACGAGCGCGCCGGCCTGCGTCAGCAGCTTATTCCCTACTTCATATCATCTCATCCCGGATGCCATGAGATCGACATGGCGGAACTCGCCGCCGAAACCAGACAGCTCAACTTTCATCTTGAGCAGGTGCAGGACTTCACCCCTACCCCCATGACGCTTGCCACCGAAATCTATTATACCGGCATTCACCCCTACACAGGTGAAAAAATCTACACGGCCACACGTCCGGAAGAAAAGCTTGCCCAACGCAAATACTTCTTCTGGTACGAAAAAACCTACCGCCCCGACATAATCCGCTCACTCCACCGCCTCCACCGCCCCGACATAATCCGCAGACTCTACCCGTAAGGGGCGTATGTGGGCAGACACACTGCCAACTATATCAACTCGGGATTTTGCAATCCGAACGGCAATTTGAATATATCGTTGATTATTTGTAATTTTACACGCATAAAAACTCTATGATAATATAATTACGACTAATAGATATATTCCAAATGTTGAACAAAATCAAACCAATCGTTATGACAGCAACGGCTATGATGATGGCTGCATCGGCTTCGGCCGCTGAACCGGCACTCATCGACAAGCCAGACTTCACACCCGTAAACGGGCAATACGACATCAACGCCCTTGAGGCTCTCGGACGTGTTTCGGCACCTGTGGTGTCGCCCGACGGCAAAAAAATTCTCTATGGCGTGAGCTATGAAAGCGTCGAACAGAACAAGAGCAATCTCGATCTATACGTCATGGACATCGACGGCAAAAATCTCACCCGCATCACCGCCACCCCCGAAAGCGAATCGGGATATGCCTGGATCGATGGCGGACGCAAGATCGCCTTCATGAACCCAGTTGACGGCAAACAGCAGCTTTGGGTCATGAACGCCGACGGATCAGACCGTCGAGCCGTAAGTTCTGTGGAAAGCGGCATCCAAGGGTTTCTGTTTTCGCCCGATGAAAAACGTGTGGTGATGATAGGGTCTGTGAAATATAGCCGCGACGCCAAGGACATATATCCCGATCTGCCCCAGGCCACGGGTCGAGTTATCGATGATCTGATGTATAAGCACTGGGATGAATGGGTGACCGAAATCCCCCATCCGCTGATCGGCGACTTCACCGGTCAGGAAGTGACCAACGTGACCGACATCATGCAGGACGAACCCTACGAATCGCCGATGAAACCATTCGGCGGCATCGAATCGTTTGCATGGAGTCCCGACGGACAGCAACTCATATATGTGTCGCGCAAGAAAACCGGAATGGAATATGCCGTTTCCACCAATTCCGATCTTTATCTTTACGATCTGAACACTAAGGCAACCCGCAATATCACCGAAGGCATGATGGGCTATGACACCAATCCGGCCTTCTCGCCCGACGGCAAATATGTGGCCTGGCTTTCGATGGAACACGACGGCTATGAATCGGACAAAAACCGCATCTTCATAATGAATATGGCCACAGGCGCCAAGACCGACCTGACAACAGAATGGGACTACACCGCCGATGCCATCGCATGGAATCCCGACGGCAAATCGATCTATTTCATCGCCGCCAAGGACGGTGTGACACCTATCTTCTCCATTGCGCTGAAGGATAAGAAAGTGACCGTGGTAGCCGAAGGTGTTTACGACTACGCCTCGCTCGCCCCTGTCGGAAAGAAACTGCTGATCTCGATGCGCCACTCGATGCTTATGCCCAACGAGATAGTTGCGATTGAAAAAGGCAAGGCAACACAAATTTCCAATGTCAATACCGACCTGCTCTCGCAGCTCAGGATGCCAACGGTGGAGAAACGCATGGTTCCCACCACCGACGGTAAACTTATGACGACATGGGTGCTGTATCCGCCCGAATTCGACGCGAGCAAGAAATATCCCTCGATCCTCTACTGTCAGGGAGGCCCCCAGCAAGCTGTCAGCCAATTCTGGAGCTATCGGTGGAATCTCGCCCTGATGGCAGCCAACGGATATATCGTGATAGCCCCCAACCGTCGCGGTCTGCCGGGGTTCGGCACAGAATGGAATGCCCAGATATCCAAAGACTATGGAGGCCAGAACATGCGTGACTATTTCAGCGCCGTCGATGACATGAAACGCGAATCATATATCGATCCGAAGCATATCGGCGCTGTGGGAGCAAGCTACGGCGGCTTCTCAGTGTACTGGCTCGCCGGACATCATGAAGGTCGTTTCGCCGCGTTCATTGCCCATGCAGGCATCTTCAACATGGAAACGCAATATCTCGAAACCGAAGAAATGTGGTTTGCCAACTGGGACATGGGCGGAGCTTATTGGGATAAAGACAACGAAGCCGCACAACGCACATTCGCCACTTCGCCCCACCGCTTCGTAGACAAATGGGACACTCCGATTCTCATCACCCATGGCGAATATGACTTCCGCATCCTTGCTTCGCAGGGCATGATGGCTTTCAATGCCGCCCGCTTGCGCGGTGTGCCGGCAGAAATGCTTATTTTCCCCGACGAAAACCACTGGATCCTCAAGCCCCAGAACGCCATCATGTGGCAGCGCGTATTTTTCCGCTGGCTCGACCGTTGGCTTAAAGACAAAAAATAAATGTCGAAAACACAACTTAAGAAAGAGCTCGCCAGGATGACCGCTGATCAGATTGGCGAGCTTATTCTTGATCTCTACGACGCCCGTCCGGAAGCGAAAGAATATCTTGAATTCTTCATCAAACCGGACATTGACTCGAAACTCGAGAAAGCACGGTCGGCGATCAGGAAAGAGATGTGGCGCACATCGCGCGGCCACAACCGGGCACGGAGCACACGAATCCGCCGCACGATAAAGGACATAGCATCGCTCAATCCCGGCGAAGAACCCGTATGTGAAATCATGACCTATGCCGTGGAACAGGCTTGCGCGGCAGGTTCGGAACAATGGATCAAGGATTCGACGCAGAAAGCGTTTGCCCGGCTACTGAACGACACGGTAAGGGAAGCCGACCGGAGCGGAATGCTCGACGTGTATCTTCCGCGCATTGAATTGGCGATAAAGTCGATGCGGTCTTCCTGGATACGGTCCAACGAGTTCAAATCACTTTTAAAAGAAACACTTCACGACACACTTCAGAATCTATGAAACAGTTTATCGCTCTTCTCGCCACCGGAGCGGCGGCTCTGTCGTCACATGCCGAGGTGAAAATAACCGTTCCGGCGAGCGCTCCTTTTGATGAGATCATAGTCACATCGTGTCCGCTTGCCGATCTGGCCACCAACAGCAGACACCTATCCTATGACACGTTACAGACCGGGACAGAACGAATATTCAGTCACGACGTTCCGATGTATTTTATTGTCAATCCGGCCTATCAGGACTACAATCAGATCGCAGTCTATGCTTCGCCGGATGAAGATATCGCACTGATCATTGATAAAAAAGAATTGGGCAACGCCACTATATCAGGCTCTCCTCTGATGGATTCGATAGCGGAATACAGACGCAGGATGATCAGATATGAGACCGACAGCATATCCATGATAACCGATCGCGAAGACCGGATCATGGCAAACTATGACTTCAAACTGAATTATGTGCTTGCACACCGTAACGAACCGGCATCAATTATACCCCTGATGTATATTCCCGTAGCGATGGCGGCGACAGCAGTGGACAGCATCGGCCCGGAAGCCCGCAACAGCCTGTTAGCTCCCATATATCATAGAATACGCGAAAATGTCGACGCCTTCCACCGTCAGCGTGAAGCGCAAAAAGCCACCACTCCTGGGAATAAGGCCAAAGAGTTTACTCTGGCCGATATCGATGGCACTGATGTGAGTCTTTCCGATTTCCGCGGCCAATGGGTCTTGATTGATTTCTGGGGCACCTGGTGCGGATGGTGCATAAAGGGATTCCCCGCCTTACGGGAATTTCACAATGCTTACGGCGACCGGTGTCGAATCGTAGCCATAGACTGCAACGATCCGGAAGAAATATGGCGAACATATGTCGCGGAACAAAGACTGCCATGGATCAATCTCATCAATGACCCATCATCGTCGGGCCGGAATGTGGAACAGCTCTATGGCATCGATTCTTTCCCCACAAAAATCCTTATCGATCCCGAAGGCATCATCCGGCTGTTCGTAAAAGGTGAAGATCCCGACTTCTATCCACAGGCCATCGCACTCATCTCCGCTGAATAGTTCCGCACGGCAATATTATAGGCCGGATACAGAAACGGTGCGTCTGACACGGCGCACCGTTTCTGTTTTCTGATCAAGATGCGGTCAGTTGCCGCAGGTGAGGATGGTGAAGTAGCGGTAGCCGGCGGGTGAGTTCATCAGTGTGTACTGGAGGGTGATGTAATCGCCCTGATAGCCGAACCAAGTGGCGGTGATAGTGCTCCCGTTGTTGGACTGACTGACAGGCTGGCCATAGTTTGCGAGCAACCGGTTGTAAATGCCGTAGAACCGCGATGTGTTATATCCTGCGCTCGAATCATAGAATTGCGAACGCACAAGTCCTCCGCCGGAAAAATACAGCGTGGCGTCATCCCAATAATATCCCAGTTCATTGACATTGCGGAGATACACTTCCTGAGAGCCATATCCGTCGACACTATAACCACCGCTATAGAGATAATCGAGCGCCGAATTGATTGTCAGGCCAAAAGCCATGCCGAGAATATCGGGCACCACATTATAGCGGCGCGACGGACGCCAGGCGGGAGGAGGTACGGGACGAGTCCACGATCCGAATGACGGACGTCCGGGACGCGATGGAGGAGCCATATATGGCGGACGGGGAGCCATAGCCACGGGACGGGAAGGACGGGGAGGACGGGGGGGGCGGGGAGGCG
>CAJJOX010000111.1 GCA_905193485.1 uncultured Porphyromonadaceae bacterium
GACAACTTGATGACTGGGGAGGTCCGGACCGCGCATCCTTTGAATTTCCCCGCCGGCTTCTTGCGGGGCAGCTCCCCAGCTCGATAGGCGGAGGCATAGGGCAAAGTCGCCTGTGCATGTTCCTGCTGCACAAAGCACACATAGGCGAAGTGCAGGCATCCGTCTGGCCCGACGACCATGTCAGGCGCTGCGCGCAAGCCGGCATAGAACTGCTGTAACCCATCACCATCATTCAATATTGCGACTGAGGCCATTGAAACCAATCAGCTTCAATGACCTCAGTTTATACGATGTGATGCAGTCGTGCCTCAGAGGCGCGATTTGATCGCGGCCGTTTCCTTTTCGTAGCCGGGCTTCTCGAGTAGGGCGAACATATTTCGCTTGTAATCTTCAACACCGGGCTGGTTGAACGGATTGACACCGAGCAGATAGCCCGATATGCCGCAAGCCTTTTCAAAGAAATAGATGAGCTCGCCGAGATATTCCTCACGCAATGCCGGAATGGTGACCCGGATATTGGGCACACCACCGTCGACGTGGGCGATACGGGTGCCGAGTTCGGCCATTTTGTTCACCTGGTCGATGCGTTTGCCGGCAATGTAATTGAGTCCGTCGAGGTTATCGTTGTCGGTCGGAATGATCGTTTCGTGTTCGGGAGCCTCGACCGAAACAACAGTTTCAAAAATCGATCGTTCGCCATTCTGAATCCACTGACCCATAGAATGGAGGTCGGTCGAATTGTCGACTGCGGCAGGGAAAATACCCTTGTGATCCTTGCCTTCGCTTTCGCCGTAGAGTTGTTTCCACCATTCGCCGAAGAAATGAAGTTTCGGACAATAATTGACCAGAATCTCAATCTTTTTACCTGAACGGTAAAGAGCGTTTCGTGTTGCGGCATAAAGCAGCGACGGATTTGTGTCATAGTCGGCGGCCACGGTTGCTTTTTCCATGCGGCGGGCACCCTCAACCAAAGCCTTGATATCGTAGCCGGCCACAGCGATGGGGAGCAGACCGACGGGCGTGAGCACCGAGAAACGTCCGCCCACGTTGTCGTCGATAACGAATGTCTTGTATCCCTCTTCAGTGGCCAATTGACGGAGAGCACCGCGATTAGCGTCAGTGATGGCCACGATGCGGCGGGCTGCCTTCTCCTTGCCCTGCTGGCGTTCGAGCATCTCGCGCAGCAGACGGAACGCGATGGCCGGCTCCGTTGTCGTGCCCGATTTGGAAATCACGATGATGCCGAACCGTTTGCCGTCGAGATAGCGCATGAGTTCAAACATATAGTCCTCGCCTATGTTCTGACCGGCAAAAATCACCTTCGGTGAACCTGTTGCCGGACGATATGCGGCGAAACTGTCGGAAAGAGCCTCAATCACGGCCTTGGCGCCAAGATAAGAGCCTCCGATACCTATCGAAACGACCACCTCGCACTCGTTGCGAAGCTGGGCGGCAGCCTCGTTTATTTCATTGAGAAGTCCGTCGGTGAGGCGGGTGGGAAGATCAGTCCAGCCGAGGAAATCGTTGCCGGCTCCCGTACCGTTGTCGACAGTCGCGAGTGCATTGTCGGCCTCCGCCTTCATTTTGTCGATATCGCCTGCGGTCACTCCAAGACCCAGAGCGTTGGTTATATCCAGATTAATCATAATGAAAATGGTTATGGTTTGTTCATATAAAAGTGTCAGACATCGCCTTGATGGCCTTTGCCGGCTTGATATTGCGGTAAAGGATATCGTAGACTCCTTCGAGAATCGGCATCGTCACGCCATAGCGCTGGTTGATTTCATGGATGCATTTGGTGCCGTAATAGCCTTCGGCCGTCTGCTCCATTTCCATGCGTGCGGCCGTCACCGAATATCCACGACCTATCATGGAGCCGAAATTGTGGTTGCGGCTGAAGCGCGAATATGAGGTCACCAGCAGATCACCGAGGTAGACCGAGTCGCATATCTGGCGCGGACGTGGATAGACCGTGTCAATAAACCGCTCCATTTCGCGTATTGCGTTGCTCACGAGCATGGCCTGGAAGTTGTCGCCCGATTTCAGTCCGTGCACAATGCCGGAACATATCGAATAAACGTTTTTCAGGACAGCGGCATATTCGATGCCGGTCACATCCGATGAAGTAATGGTCTTAAGCGCCTTGCCCGACAATACGTTTGCAAACTGCTCGGCATGGAAAATGTCGTTGCATCCCACGGTGAGATAGCTCTGCCGGCCAAGCGCCACTTCTTCGGCGTGGCACGGACCGCTCACCACCATCATGCGCTCGGGAGCCACATGATACACTTCCTGCATGTATTCCGATATGATCTGGTTTTCATCGGGGACAATCCCTTTTACGGCCGAAACCACATATTTTCCGCTGATGTCGGTGGTGAGTTTTTCGAGATGGCTTTTGAAATAGGGCGACGGCATCACCATCAGCAGTGTGTCGGCTTGTGCGCACACATAATTTATATCGCTTGAAAACTCTATGCGGTTTATATCAAACTCCACGTCGCTCAGATAGGCGGGATTGTGACGCAGGCGCCTGAAGTCCTCTATGCGGTCGTCGCGCCGCATATACCATAAGATAGATTCGCAATTGTTAAGCAGTAGTTTGGCAAGCGCTGTAGCCCAGCTTCCACCACCCATCACTGCAACTTTACCCGGACAATTCATACTTTATAAACGTTGCTGAATGTTTTAAGGTTCACACTGCGTGGGTTCAGTGATTTTCAGTAGCGGCCTCGCCGGTGACCGCCGCGGCGGCTGTCACCCAGGCCTTCACGATATCGGGAGCGGGGTTCTGGAGCTCGAGCTTGAATTTTTTGTTGAGTCCGCACAGATCCTGCTGCAGCTTGCCGGCCGAAGCTGTGGCCGCGAGCTGCTGAACAGTAAGCACGCCGAGTTTATGAAGCGGAGCCACCCACTCTTCGGGCACACCGACGGTGGCGAACACGTCGGCGCTGTCGCGCTTCTGAGTTTTTTCGGGACGCATCTGCGGGAAGAAAAGCACTTCCTGAATTGTGGTCTGTCCGGTCATGAGCATTACCAGACGATCCATGCCTATGCCCATACCGGATGTGGGAGGCATGCCGTACTCGAGGGCGCGGATGAAGTCCTTGTCGATGATCATGGCCTCGTCATCACCCTTCTCGCCAAGCCGCATCTGCTCCACGAAACGTTCATACTGGTCGATCGGATCGTTGAGCTCGGAATAGGCGTTGGCAAGCTCCTTGCCGTTGACCATAAGCTCGAAACGCTCGGTCAGCTCGGGATTGTCGCGGTGACGTTTCGTCAGCGGCGACATCTCGATAGGATAGTCGATGATGAACGTTGGCTGGATATAGTTGCCCTCGCATTTTTCGCCGAAAATCTCGTCGATGAGCTTGCCTTTGCCAAGCGAGGGATCTACTTCGATTCCGAGCTGCCGGCACACGTCGCGCAACTGATCTTCGTCCATACCGGAGATGTCGATGCCGGTGTGTTCGCGGATGGCGTCGATCATGGTCACGCGTCGGAAAGGAGCCTTGAACGAGATCACGCGGTCGCCGACCTCCACTTCCGTCGTGCCGTTGACATCCATGCATATCTTTTCGAGCATGCGTTCGGTGAACGACATCATCCAGTTATAATCCTTATAGGCAACATATATCTCCATGCATGTAAACTCAGGATTGTGCGTGCGGTCCATGCCTTCGTTGCGGAAGTTTTTCGAGAACTCGTAAACGCCGTCGAACCCGCCGACGATCAGACGTTTCAAATAGAGCTCGTCGGCGATGCGCATATAAAGCGGAATGTCGAGAGCGTTGTGATGGGTGATGAACGGCCGGGCCGAAGCGCCACCGGGAATTGCCTGAAGGATGGGCGTTTCAACCTCCATGTAGCCATGGGAGTTGAAGAATTCGCGCATCGAATTGTAGACCTTCGTGCGCTTGATGAAGATATCCTTCACGCCGTCGTTGACCACGAGATCGACATAGCGGCGGCGATAGCGCAGCTCAGGATCATCGAAAGCATCATAGGTCACACCGTCCTTTACCTTCACTATCGGGAGCGGACGCAGCGACTTGCTGAGCACCGTGAGCTCCTCGGCGTGCACGGTGATCTCTCCCATCTGTGTGCGGAACACGTAGCCTTTGATGCCGATGAAATCGCCTATATCGAGCAGCTTCTTCATCACTACGTTATACTGATCTTTATCCTCTCCCGGACAAAGATCGTCGCGGCTCACATAGACCTGAATACGGCCATTGGCATCCTGAAGTTCGAGGAATGAAGCCTTGCCCATTATGCGACGGCTCATTATTCGGCCGGCTATCGACACTTCGCGGCGGGGAGCGTCATCGCTGAACGTCGCCTTGATCTCGTCGGTATGGGCCGTCACGGGATATTCGGCTGCCGGATAGGGATCAATGCCACGTCGGCGCAATTCGTCAAGAGATCCGCGGCGCACTATTTCTTGTTCACTGAGTTCGAGTAGGTTGATTGCCATAATATTTCGTTTTTCGCCGTCATGCATCAACGTTTGGACGCTGCCATGCGGCAGAATTAACAAAAAAGTCCATTAATCTTGCAAAAATAGCAAAAATCCGGCATATCGCCGCAATTTACCGGCGATTATTCCGCGATGTCATGTTTCAACATAAATATCATCCGGACATGACATACGGCATTCTCACGGGTTTGTCGCAGGACTCGACTCGCTCATGTTGTCATATGATATGCATCTATGTTGAACATATCGAACAGCAGATAAATTTATCTGCGTCGACGGAGGACCTGGGCGGAACGAGCGGGAAGATAAAGCTTCAGCCATTCGACACCGTGGGGAGAATAGAGAGGATCGCTGATGGTGAAATGGGTGACAGCAGTGTCGATGTTGCCGTAGCCGCCGAATTCGGGATCATCGGATGAGAGGATCACCTCGTATTTGCCCGGAGGCGTGAGTATGCCATAGTCGGAGAAGGACTTGGCGGGATTGAAATTGAACACAAACACAAGATCGCCGCGACCATAGGCAAGCACCTGGTCATCGTCCTTTTCCCAAAGCTTCACCACAGGCAGTGCCTGGAAATTGTATACGCCGCCGATAAGCTCGATCATGGCGTTGTCGAAGTTGTTGAGAAACTGATATTTGAGATCCTTGCGATCGACGAGATCCCACTGGCGGCGGGCATACTTATAGCTCCAGCCGTTGCCTTCGCGGGGAAAGTCGATCCATTCGGGATGTCCGAATTCGTTGCCCATGAAATTGAGATAGCCGCCGTTGATTGTAGAGGCAGTGACAAGGCGGATCATCTTGTGGAGCGCCATGCCGCGCGCCACGGTCATATCGTCGTCGCCGATCATCATGTGCCAGTACATTTTATCGTCGATGAGGCGGAATATGACGGTCTTGTCGCCGACAAGCGCCTGATCGTGGCTTTCGACATATGAGATGGTCTTTTCGTCGGCACGGCGGTTAGTGAGTTCCCAGAATATTGACGTAGGATGCCAGTCCTCGTCTTTCTTTTCCTTGAGTGTCTTGATCCAATAGTCGGGAATACCCATGGCCATACGGTAATCGAAACCGATACCGCCGTCCTTGACGGGTATCGCAAGACCGGGCATTCCGCTCATTTCTTCCGCGATGGTGATGGCCGAGGGGTTGATCTGATGGATGAGCTTGTTGGCAAGGGTGAGATATGTGATGGCGTTGACGTCCTGGTTGCCGTTGTAGTAGTCGGCGTAAGAGCCGAAATCCTGACCGAGTCCGTGGTTATAATAGAGCATTGAAGTGACGCCGTCGAAACGGAAGCCGTCGAAACGGTATTCCTCGAGCCAATATTTGCAGTTGGAGAGGAGGAAATGCAGCACTTCGTTTTTCCCGTAGTCGAAGCAGAGCGAATCCCATGCGGGGTGCTCGCGCCGGCCGTCGCCATAAAAATAGAGGTCGTAGCTGCCGTCGAATCGTCCAAGTCCCTCGACTTCGTTTTTGACGGCATGGCTGTGGACTATATCCATGATCACCGCAATGCCGAGCGAATGGGCGCGGTCGATGAGCGATTTGAGATCGTCGGGAGTGCCGAATCGGCTTGATGCGGCGAAGAAGCTCGACACATGATAACCGAACGAGCCGTAATAGGGATGCTCCTGGATGGCCATGATCTGTATGGCATTATAGCCGTCGGCAGCGATACGCGGGAGCACGAGATCGCGAAACTCGGCGTAGGTGCCGACTCCTTCGCGATCCTGCGCCATGCCGATGTGACACTCATATATAAGCAGAGGCTTCGTGTCGGGGCGAAAATCGCCGACAGACCACATATAAGGCTCGGCCGGATCCCAAACCTGCGCGGAGAACATCGCCGACTGCGGATCCTGCACCACGCGTGTGGCATAAGCCGGGATGCGTTCGCCCTCGCCGCCGGGCCATTGCATGAGGAGCTTATAATGGTCGCCATGATGCATTGCATCGTCTGGAAGCACTATCTCCCAGACACCGCCGTCGAGGCGCTTCATCTCATAGAGAGCCTGACGTTTCCAACCGGAGAAATCACCGATTAGCGTGATGGACGAAGCGTTGGGCGCCCATTCGCGGAATACCCATCCGGTGCCGTCCGGAGTGTGATGAAGCCCGAAATAGTTGTGGGCGTTGGCAAACTCGTCGAGCTTCCGGGCTGAAGAACCGCCGGTGAGCTCTTTTTCTTTACGCAGAGCATCTTCGTGACGACCTTCGATAGCGTCGCTGTAGGGTTCGAGCCAGGGATCGTTTTTTATGAGGTTGAGGCGCGGCTTACGGCGCGGTGCACGAGTCGATGTCTTTGCCGGCTTTGTGTGTTTTGCACCCGGAGCGACCGAAGCGAGAGTTTTCTTTTCAGATTTCGAGGAGGATTTGATTTTTGGCATGGTATAAAAAGAGTAAGTTTCTGGTTACAATAAACTATGTGCGGAACATGAGCGGCACATATCTCCACAAACATAGTGAAAAATCCTCCAAATACCAAGATGAAGCGGTCAAAAACGCATGAAACGGCTGTTTTTTCCGAAAAACAGAGTCGCGCAGTTGCGTGAACGGAAAACAATCCTTACCTTTGCAGACACCAAAAAGCCCGGATGGCGGAATCGGTAGACGCGACGGTCTCAAACACCGTTGGAGCAATCCATCCCGGTTCGATCCCGGGTCCGGGTACTGAAACGGGGAGCAGAGCAATCTGCTCCCTTTTCTTGTACACTATCGATTCACAGCGTCCTGACGCTCCGGCAACCGGAGGATTATGCGGGGATGTCAAATAAAAAAGGGTAAGCTATCTACATCGCACCGCTACGACCCGATACCGTTGCTTCGATCAAGACCTGGCGGAGTTCTCGGGGAGCTGGTCGTGTACGACTTACCCGACTGCTAAGG
>CAJJOX010000112.1 GCA_905193485.1 uncultured Porphyromonadaceae bacterium
GTCTCCCGCGGAAGAGGCGCCCCTCTCACTATACGTGCCCAAGCGACTGGGGCGCATCAACACAGCCAATCCGATGTCATCGTTCAGGAGTGATTCGCTTTTCATCGGAGGAGTCTATCGCATCGAGGACAATGAGCGCGATGCCCAGACCGTAGTGATACCGATCGATATGGCCAGAAACATCCTCCAATACGACAACGGCGAGGCCACGGCCATCGAAGTGGCGCTGAAACAAGGAACAGACGAGGCTGAAGGCAAGGAGGCGATTGCCCGTGCGCTCGGCCCGGGTTTCCACATTGCCGACCGTCAGAAACAGGAAGCCGAATCATTTAAAATGATCGCTGTCGAGAAATGGATCACGTTTGTGATGCTGGCTTTCATACTCGTCATAGCGTCGTTCAATGTCATATCGACGCTGTCGATGCTCATCATCGAAAAGAAGAGCAATCTGCGCACACTGCGAGCCATGGGCGCAACCACCGGTATGCTGCGGAGGATTTTCATATGGGAAGGATGGCTCATATCGGTTGTGGGCGGACTTTCGGGCATCATCATCGGCGTCGGACTCTGCTTAGCCCAGCAATGGGGCGGTTTCGTGAGGCTCAACGGCGATCCATCGCAACTGGCCATAGCGGTCTATCCGGTAAGAGTGGATGCCGTCGACCTGGCCGTGGTGACGGCTCTGCTCCTTGCCGTAGGGCTGGCCATCGGCTTACTGACATCGCGGTTTGTGCCCTCGTCGGCCGTTACCGGCAACAGAGAGTGATATCAGGCTTTTACAGCTTTCGGAGGATGGTCAGGCCGTCGCGAATCGGTATAATGGCCGTTTCCACGCGAGGGTCGCGGGCCACAAGATCATTGAATCGCATAATCCCTAAGCTCTGCGGATCGGACGGAGCAGGATTTTCTATCACTTTTCCGCCCCACAGAGTGTTGTCGGCAAGGATATAGCCGCCCGCTTTGACACGAGGCAGCAAAAGCTCGAAATATTCACAATAATGACGCTTGTTTGCGTCTATGAACACCATATCCCATCCGTCGCCGAGCGTAGGCACAACATCAAGCGCATCGCCAATGTGAAGATGTATGCGTGCGGCAGCTTCCGATAGAGAGAAACGCTGAAGCAGCTCGTCTTCCATTTCGTCGTCGATTTCAACGGTATGCAGCTGGCCGTCGGGGGGCATTCCTTCGGCAATGCACAGGGTAGAATATCCGGTGAAAGCACCGAGCTCAAGCACACGTCTGGGACGAAGCATCGACGTGAGCATCTTGAGCATTCGTCCCTGCACATGTCCCGAGCACATGCGCGGATAGAGGTGATTGAGATAAGTGTAGCGGTAGGTGTCGGCCAGAAGCTTCGGTTCGGCCGATATGTGGTCTGATATGTATTCGTCGAGAAGCTGATCCATCTGCGTCAAAGAATATCGCGAAGGCCTGCGGCCTCAGTTGAGAGAATGGTTCTGCGCATCACATCGACACACTCGCAGGGATAGCGTCCTTCGGCCGTTTCGCCGCAAAGCAGAAGCATGTCGGCACCCTCCATCACTGCGAGAGCCACATCACTCACTTCGGCACGAGTAGGGATCGGGCTGTCGATCATCGACTGTAAGATCTGTGTCGACACAATGGCGGGTTTGCCGGCAGCGCGGCAGCGGCGCATAACGGCGATCTGCACGGAAGGCAGCTCGCATAACGGCAAAGCCGTGCCGAGATCGCCACGCGCCACGAGAATGCCATCGGATTCGGCCATGATGCCGTCGATGTTTGCGAGAGCTTCGCGGCACTCTATTTTGGCAAACAGCCGGACGGGGCTATGTCCGATAAGAGAACGCAGGGCACGGATATCGTCGGCCGAGCGCACAAATGAATGAGCGATGATGTCGACGCCACATTCCACGGCGGAACGTATGAACAAAGCATCGCGTTGGCTCACGGCAGGTAGCGGAGGCACTATGCCGTTTGAGAAAGCCACGGTCTTGCGGCTGCCCAGAACTCCGCCGCGCACGATGCGCACCTGCAAAGTGCCGTCAGGATCAATGGCTACGATCTCGGCGGCAATAAGGCCGTCATCAAAAAGAATACGGTCGGCGACGGCGACATAGCGGTGCAGACCGGCGACAGCCACGCATATGCGACCGGCGACAGAGGTTTCATCGGACGACGACACAACCGTTGTCATGTCGCCCGGAGCAAACGACAGAGGCCTGTCGACGGCGGTGGTGCGCATCTCCGGACCTTTCGTATCCATCAAGATACAGATCGCAGGGTCGATGTCGCGGCAAGCCGCTACGAATCCGGCAAGCGACTCGACTGTGGCGTGAGCCGAGTTGATTCGGAATCCGTCGGCACCGGCATCACGCAGCGAACGGAGCACCGAACGCAAATCGGAGCATCGGTCGACGGCCACAGTGGCCATCACACGTGTAATAGCAGTCTTCATTGACCGGTCATATAAGAGATTCGACGGCAAGACGATAGCTATCCATGCCAAAACCGGCTATCGATCCATGGCACACCGGCGCTATAAGCGAGCGGTGGCGCACCTCCTCGCGTGCGGCGATGTTGGAGATGTGCACTTCTACGACCTTCACCGCGATGGCCGCGATGGCATCGGCAATGGCGAGAGAGGTGTGGGTGTAGGCACCGGCATTGAGCACAATGCCGCGATAATCGTCGCGGTCGTAGCCCACAGCCTGAAGACGGTCGATGATATCTCCCTCATGATTGCTCTGGAAATATTCGATCTCCACGTCGTGATAGCAGTCGCGGAGAAACTCAAGATATTCCTCCATTGACTGCACGCCATATATTTCAGGCTGACGCATGCCGAGCAAATTGAGGTTCGGTCCGTTGATAATCAATATTTTCATAATCTATTGTTGTCAGAGATTTTCTATAGGGGTAGTTGCGAGAATCCAAATCGCGGCGTGCGACATCACGAGCAAAACCAGAAGCACCCAAGCCAGAACGCGCCGCTGCGGATAGCACTGCCATGCGAGATATCCGGCCGTCAGGGCATAGAAAGGATAGATCCACAACATGGTGCGTGCGCCGGAATCGGTGCTGCTCCTGTCAAGAAGCCACGGAAACTGAAACAGCGGAAGCAGGACCACTATCACTATGGCGGCAAACCAACGCGGTGTCCCGGTCGGCGCGGGCATCATCGGGCATCGCCCTCCCCTGCGTCATTTTTCTGTGCGAGATATTCCTTAACCGTTTCATGAATGCCGCGTCGCAGCGTAAATTGCGGATTGAAACCGAAATCGGCCACGGCATCGGAGATGTCGCAACACCAGTTTCGCTGCTTCATGATGCGGAATTTGTCGCGGTTGAGTGTCGATGGCTTTCCTTTGATCGTTCCCCACCGCTCGGCCACAACGGAAGCAGCGTAAACGATACACATCGGCAACCGCACCGGAATCACCCACTTGCCGCCAAGCTCTTCGGCCACGATACACCGAAACTCGCGTTGCGAATAAGCCATGGGTTCCGAGATGATATATTTCTTTTTGAGTGTGGCGGGTTTGTCAATGGCATCGAATATGGCGTTGACAAGATCTTCCACATAAATGAACGTGAGCATCTGCCGACGGAAACCTACGCCGAAATCGAAGTGCGAATCGATGCTCTTGATCATCATCAGATAATCTTTTTCGTGAGGACCGTAAACGCCCGTCGGCCGGAAGATGGTCCACGGCAGATCGGAACAGGTTTCGAGCACTGTCTCGGCCTTGATTTTCGACACACCATAGCGCGTGTTGGGCTGCGGAATCATGCGGTTTGTAAGCGGTTCGTAGCCCTTTTCATCGCCGGGACCCAGAGCGCTCAACGAGCTCATGTAGAGCAACCGCTCCGGCATCTTTCCGCTCATGCGCAGAGCCTCGACAAAATTTTTGAGATATAGATAGTTGATGCGGTTGAAATCGGTGAAGTTGATGCACTTCGTGGCTCCGAGATTGTAGACTATATAATCCCAGCGCTCGCCCTCCGGCAGAGCCGCCGAAAGCGTGGCCGCCATAGCCTGCGTATCCTCATAGTCGAGCACTACGAAATGAAGTCGCCCATCGTTGAGCCACCGTCGCGACGTGGTTTCTCTCACCGCCACCCACGTATCATAGCCTCTCTTCAGGGCCTCGCGGGCAATAAACCCGCCGCGAAACCCCCCGGCTCCAACCACCAGCACCCGTTTATTCTCTTTCATTTTCTTTCAGTTTTTACAATACGCAAATATAGCTAATTTTTATTTACCGCAACATTTGCGGCCGGACCAACGAGCGCTTCATACTTGCGGAACAAGAGCGATAGCACCTCCAGGGCTGTCGCATCGGCTGAGAGCCCGTAAGCGCGAGCCACTTCCCGGTCGAGCCGGCGATGGGCTTCGCGAAGCTCCGCCGGCATTGTCAGCGGATGATAAAGATCGGCAAGAGATGAATCGCCAAACATTGCCCTCGTATCCAACACCTTTTGGGCTGCATCCATTATGACCTCTTTTGTCTTGTCGTCGGCATCAGGCCATGGAAAATTGTTATAGACCACATCTTTGCTGTAACGGATTCTGGTTTCCAACCGCCCACATATGGAATTCATCCAAATATTATGGATTCGCGATGTTAATACGCCGAATTGAAATAATGTTGCAGCAGGAATTATAAGAGCTGCGTCACTTGTCAGCATAAATTTATCCATGAATCCTATTGGAATATATGGCCTTTTTTCCGATGACACCCTCGGCACCAAAAGATAATCACTATCAGGCATATTTTCGACATGGAATCGTGTCGGACGTTCGGCAAGTTTGCGCGTGCCCGCGCTTTTGCTCTTCAACCGGAAATCTCTCACGGCTTCAACACGTTTCATTGCCATTGGCATGCTGCGAAGCTGTGCCGGCGTGCAGTCGCCCAGCCACAGACAATAGCGCCGACGTCCGTTGATAAACTCCTCGGCTCCGAACCATGGTCGGAAATATTGTTCTGCTGCCGGTTCGGAGGCTATAAACCGCTGCATCTCTTCAAGTGTAAAGAGATAGTTGCCGCCATCAATAGGTTTGTTGCCTATGCCCATAGGGGGAACATTACACAGCGGTTTCGACCGTGACTCAATCACGATATCAGAAGCATCAATGATATAGGGATTTATATTATTAACACATTCAGGCTTACTGTCAACTGAATAGATGATTTGTGGCGATCTCCGCTCTCCGCAGCTAAAGCCGATTATGACCACATGGACATGAGCTTTGTCGGAAGCTTCGCTGTCCCAGCGGAATGTAGACCATGCAAAGTCAATGTGTGCGGGATATGCACCGCTCCACAAACTCTTCCATAGTGGAGCCACCTGCTCGCCCTGAGTTATGGAATTGGTCGAAACAAGAGCCGCACGAATATCCGTACCGGCCATGTAATCGGCAGCCTTGCGGTACCATCCGCACACATAATCCAGCTCTCCAACGCCTTTATGCTTTTCTCCGAACAGAGCCGTCAGTTCCGCTAATTGCGACGGTGTTTTGGTGCGCGCCCCGATAAACGGCGGATTACCGATAATGTAATTCAGCCGATGGGAAGCCACTACATTGTTCCAGTCTATTGTAAGGGCATTGGCCTCCACGATATTGGCATAGTCTTTCAGCGGAAACAGATCAATCTCGCAGTTGACAATCCGTTCGGTTTCTTTCAGGGTTTGTGCCTGTGCGATCCAAAGAGCTGTGCGAGCCACCGTAACTGCGAAATCGTTGATTTCAATTCCATAAAATTGGCCGATATTTACCTTTATAAACCTATCCACGTCAAGCACAGGCGCATTTTTCAGCATTGCCCGAAGTGCCCGATTTTCAAGCCTACGCAACGAAAGATATGTTTCTGTCAAAAAATTGCCGGAACCACATGCGGGATCAAGAAATGTAAGTTCACTCAACCGCTCGGTGAAATCGTTAAGCAGGCGATTCCGTTTTACGCCTTCTTTCAGATTTATAATTTGATTAAGCTCTTTTGTAAGATCATTAAGAAATAGAGGGTCAATGACTCGATGGATATTTTCGATGGATGTATAATGCATCCCACCCTTCTTGCGCGTTTCCGGATTCAGTGTGCTTTCAAACATAGCCCCGAATATTGTGGGCGATATTTTGCTCCAATCCAAATCAAGACTCGCTTTTTCAAGAATCAGTTCAGCCAGACTCTCATCAATTGGAGGTATGTCAATCATATCATTGTTAAACAGACCTCCATTTACATAAGGAAATACCGCCAAATTATCTTCGATGAGATGCCGTTTCTCTGCAGGGGTATTCAACACTCTAAACAACTCACTCAACGCCATGCGCATCTGTGATGGCTTAAACTCAGCCAAATAGTCATGAAACATATCAGGACGGGCACCAAACAATCCGGCATCTTCAGCATAAAGACAGAACACCAACCTAACACAAAGCACATTTAGTTGACGCATGATCTCATCATCAACTTTTTCTCCATATTTTTGAAGAAACGCATCATAGATGTCGCCGATTATACGCCCTGCCGCAACCGACACTTCCTCCTCCTGTCGAATCCTATAGTCAGATTCTTCAACCAAAAACTGCAGTTTTCGCCAATTATCCGGCAAATCTTCAAGATGGATCTCTATTGGTTCAGGATGCGATTGCTCCATGTCGTACACAAGAAACGTCTGGAAATTGCAAACAATGATATATCTGGCCTTCTCAGAGCGAGGCAGATCATTATCATATCGCTTTGCCTGATCATATGGAGTGAGATAGCTACCATCGCTTTGTTTCTGACGTGCACGGGGATTAACATTTATGCTTTTGTGTTCAATTAGAACCCTTGTTGATGGAATTATAGCATCAATAAAAGAAACATGATTAAGTTTTACACGATCTTCAAAATCAATAATTTCTTCAGGACGTTCCACTCCAAATATATCTCTTAATAAGGCGAACCAAAAACTCTGAGCCTCACCTTTTTCATATCCTTGACGGTTTTTCCAAATTTCCGCAAACCGTTTTGCGGCATTATAATGTTCTTGGTCTGTCATACAAAAGTCTGTTATGATAATCTGTTCCATGCAAATGTAGTGATTTTTTAAGAAGAATGTTGCGATTTAGACAGATATACGTGAGGAAAGGGACGGAGTGGGATATCGGAGAGAAAAAAGGCTGCCGGGCATTGGGCCGATTGCGCGAAAATCGGCGGTGGATGCCTGGCAGCCTTTGTGAAGGAGAGATGGGGATGGGCGGGGATGCGATCCGGCGGTTTTGCGGCATGCGCCCGGTGGTGACGATGGTGGGGTGGGGGATTGACGGCGGCGAGACGCCACCGCTCCTATCGATGCCGATGGGGGGC
>CAJJOX010000113.1 GCA_905193485.1 uncultured Porphyromonadaceae bacterium
AAGGTTTACATTCGACAGGTCGCAGTTCTTAAATACAACATCGCTGAATTGGGATTTCCGTATGCTGCATGCCCCAAAGCTACAGTTGGAGAAAATGCAGGATTGTACCGAAAGATTACTCTTCTTCACTCCTTCTATACGCTGGCTTTTAAAAGAATACCCGGTTAAATCCTCATCGTTTTTTTCTAACGCTGTCTGTATCTCTGTATCTTCGTGAAGGACGTTTTCCAAACGGGGTTGTGTAATTTTCATATGCTGTCTGTTTTATAAATGGGAGAGTAAAAGAATATTTTTGTCCGTGTGAATAAAAAAAGAAAAGAGGACATATCTTTTAATATATCCTCTTTCTGTAGTCGGGATGAGAAGACTCGAACTTCCGACCTCCACGTCCCGAACGTGGCGCGCTGCCAACTGTGCTACACCCCGAGGCAGCTTCCCTTTGGTGGAAATGCGGTGCAAAGTTAATCAAAATTATTTAATACACCATCGTTTTGTCCGGATTTATTTTGCTGTTTTATGCTGGAAAGTTTTCGGCATAGGTTTTCGGATTGTTTTGTCGGGTACAGGTTGCGGTTTGCTGCGATTCAGCAGCCGCAGATTGATGTAGGCTCCGATGGCCGATGTGGTGGCCACGGTTATTGCTGCCAACACCATGAAAATGAGTGTGTGGATGATTTGAGATGTCATAGTCGGAAGATCTTGATGCTGTTTTATGAAACAACGTTTGTGATATCTGCCATGTTCATTTTATGAACGGCTCATCGGCTGCATTTTTTGAGGAGTAACAAGAAATGAGGCTGTGCATCGGGCACAGCCTCATCGGTCAGCCTTTGCGAAACCTGTTGGGCTTAGAATCGCAAAGTGCAATTATGAAGGGTTTCAAAGGCGCACGTCAACGTCGACGATCGTAGGCTGAACATAGGAAACAGTCCCTCCGTTCTCTCCTCGACGACCGTTGTTTGATGTAGCGTCATAGTGGTGCTCGGTCTGGTCGAGAATATACCATGTGCCGTCGCGCTGTTCCACATCAGTGCCGTTAAGTTTCCAGTAACCTTCGAGCCCTGAGGTCGCGGGATCGACGAGCATCATGTTTTCCTTGATCTGGTTTTGCGTACGGGCTACTGACCACAGACGCACTTCCGACATATAGCCATACCATATACGGCCAGCGTCATAGTCATAGGCGTAACCGACGCAGAAACGTGAGGCGAAGTCGAATGTCTTGCCTGCACCGGCATTCTTGTCGGCGATCACTTCACCGTTGAGATAGATCTTTGCGGCGCCGGATCCGGCATCGTAGGTGAATGCCACGTGATACCATTTGCCGGTTTCCCAGATGTTGGGATCGGGCATCTGCATGGCGATGTTGCCTGCTACCTGAAGCTCATTGGCCGGGTGACCGAGGTCGCCGGTGCGCACAATCAGGGTGCCTTCGTTGCCGAAGATTGAGCCGAGCATCTTCCAGCTTGTCGCATATACAAGACCTTCGATGGTCATCGAGGATGTGTTTTTGAACGAGGACGGTAGACGCACGTCGAGCCATTTGCCGCTGAATTGTGTCGCCTTGAGAATTCTTACGGGCTTTTTGATGACGAGGTAGGCCACGTTGGCATCAGGGATAAGGTCAACGCTGTTGGTGTTGATTATCACAGGAAGAACATAGGTGGCTCCTTCTTCGCAGGAAGAAAGGTTGACGAGGTCGAGTTCGCACCCCGGAGCATAGACTTCTCCGGCGGGGATAGATGCGGTGTTTGACGCGAACTGGCAGTTTCCCTCCGGGAAGAGCTGGGCGGTGACGCCATATTTGTCGTTGTATTTGTCGACGAGATCCTGACCGCCGAGCGTGTAGGTCACGTTGACATTGTGGCCGACGGCGACGGAGAGCCGTGACACGAGGTCGACGGGATATGTTTCGCCTTCGGCTTCGATGTTCATCACGGGATTCTCAAAATATAATTTGGGCTCGAGAAGCTTGCCCTGAGTGTCGTTGTCGCACGAAACCACAGTGGCAGCCATCATTGCGAGTGCTCCGATAAATAAACTTTTACGTATCATTATTCAGCAGGTGTTTCAGGGTTATTGTTTTCTTCCAGCCAGTTCTGATATGACTGCAGGTTGATCTGGATTGCCTGACGCATATATTTGTAGTCAGGAGCGTTGTCGTAGTCGTTATCGAAACGGAATGCGCCCACGCCGCCTTTCGGGCCTTCGGGGGTCTGATAGCCGGCCTGGAACAGCAGTCCGCCGCCTGTTCCCCAGGATGATTCGAAGTTCTCGCAGAAGATATGCTTGCGTGAATCATATTTGTCGCCGGCCCAGTTTTTAAGTGTCCTTACGCGGGAATCGAGCGATGAAGCATAGGCGTTGCCGTAGGCCTGGGAAATGTAGTAGTCGAGATATTCGGCACAGTCGCCGGCATAGTCGATCTGGCCGTCGACGGCGAGATAGTAATATTTGCCGTTGGGACGTTCGGTAGCCATGGGACCGAAGTATTTGCCGATCTCCTTGATGAAGACTGTCAGATATGCGCCGACGCCGCCGGCTGCGCCATAGCTGCCCTTCATGGAGTGGTCCATGCCGTTGCCGTCGATAGTCGGCTCCCAGTCGATGTCGAGGCCGTCGTAGTCATATTTCACGATCGAATCGACCCAAACCTGGGCATAGCGGCGGATGGCTGCGAGGTGTTCTTCTGAGCCTTTGGCCGTGCGGTCGCCGTAAGGCAGTTCCCAGTTGAATCCCCAGAATGCGTCCTGAGCCTGACGTTTGAGTGTCGCGAGAGTCCGTGAGTCAACGTCGGGATTCTCCTCTTCAACTTTTTGAGCGACCCACGAGGGAGTAAGACCGCCGCCTATGTCACAGAATATGTGGCAGCAGAGGATTTTTCCGCCTTTCTTTTTCTGGAAGATTTCTTTATCCCGGATCTGTGCGGGTGTGAGGTTCCAGTTGCCGCTCCAGTTGGAGATCATGTCAACCGAATCGGGTATCGATTCCATGTATCCTTTGCGGATGGGGCCTTCGGGGTTCCAGTTGGAGAACCAGCCGAAAGAGATGGGACGGAAATTTTCGCGGGCATCGGCTTTCCATTGGCGAAGGCTGGCATAGTAGGCTTCGCTTTTGGCGTCGTTCATTGTGTTCTCGCCGCCGATATGATCGATCTGCATGGGCTCCGGATCTGTATCGCAGCCTGTCAGGCCGATGATTGCGAGAGCGGGAAGACTGTATGCTAATTTCTTTAATATTTTCATCGTTTAAAATTTTTAAAGATTGCTTGAATCATCATTTGCAATCCCACCACAGACGGGTAGCGGGGCCATCGGTGCCGCCGAGTTTCGACACGGCATCGTTGTAGATTTCCTGATTGCTTTCCGTGATGCGGAAACTGTTGGGGTAAGTCATGCGGCGAACGCCATCGGCAGCGTTCACGCCTTGTGACGAACCGCGGTTGTTGGTGCAGGGAAACAGCTTGGGATATCCGGTGCGGCGGAATTCAGTCCACGCTTCCTGTCCGTTGGGGAAGAGGGCGAGCCATTTCTGGATAATGATTTTCTCGAGCTTCTCTTCTGTCGAGCCGCTGAATTGGGCTGTGGCGGTGGTCTGAGCGCTGAAGTGTGTGCCAAACATCTCGTCGACGTCGCAAGGCGTTTTTCCCGAGTTCATGTAGGTGGAAGCTGATGTCGAGATGCCGTTCTCGTCAAATGATGTCTGGATGCCCTGAGCGTAGAGCGATTCGGCGTCGCCGAATGCGCCGCCCCATACAAGAGCGGCCTCGGCACGGAGGAAATAAACCTCCGACGCACGCATCCAGTAGGTCGGAGTGGTGGACGTGAAGTTGGGCTTTGAGGCATACCCCGTGTAATATTCGTTCTTTGAGTAGATATTACCCTGCGGAATGGCCGAATAGTAGTTGCCATCGAAAGCGGAAACGCCTGCATAGTATTCTTCGACCGGCTGGAAGTAGACGGTGAGACGGGGATCCTCATATCCGGCGAGGTAGCTTAGGATCGAACATCCCATGCGGCATTCGTCGTAGTTGTCGGAAAGCCACTGGATGTTGTTGACAAACTGCAGACCTGCGCCTGCGCCCATCTTGGCTTCGTCGTCCTTCACAGTCATCACGCCCATGGGGCTGTCGACTGCCTTGGTGGCATATTCACGGGCAAGGCTTTCATCGGCAAAGCGCACGCGCATTGCCAGCCGAAGCATCAGTGAGTTGCCGTATTTGCACCATTTTGCCGGGTCGCCGGCATATACGGCGTCATAAGCGGCGAGCACTTTCTTGCCTATGGCCGCGGCTTGCGAGAGCTCTTCGACGGATGCTTCAAGATCGGCGAGCATCGAGCGGTAGACGGTCGCTTCATCGTCAAACGGAATCGACAGCGAGTTGTCGGCGGCATGAGTGTAGGGCATCGGGCCGAATGTTTCGAGAGTCTTGTGCCATGCGGCTATCTTTACAATCTGGGCGATGGCATACATTTCGGGTGCCTCGATTTTCTCAGCCTCGAGTTTCAGCTTTTTCCATGGCGCGAGCATCTCGGTGTAGGTGCTTGAATAGGTCGAGGATACCCAGCTGTCGATTAGATAGTTGGTGGTGTTGTTGTTGCCGCCCGACCAGTTGTTGTTCTGTCCGAAATAGCCCGACCATACGTCGGCCGAGAGGTTGAATGCAGTCTGATACTGGTTGATTATATCTGTGGCATCGGCCTGAGTTCCGACAGGCACCACATAGCGCTGCATTGTTGTGAGCTGACCGCCCACGCCTATGCCGTCCCAGGCGCCTTCGGCGTCGGTCATACCGTATTCGTCGGTATTGATGGCTTCATAATCGCAGGCTGCGAATAGTGATGCCACACAAGCGCCTATAAATAGTTTATTATATAGTTTCATAGTGTTGTTGACGGATATTAGAGTTTGAATTTAACGCTGAACCCGAAGCTGCGGGTGCTTGGCTGCATGAAATAGTCGTTGCCTTGTCCGTATGTTCCGGTCGAAGGTGTCAGTTCGGGATCGAAGGGAGCCTTGCAGTAGATGAGCCAGGGATTTTCGGCTATGAACGAAAGGGTGAGGTCGTTGATGACATTGCCGAACCAGCGGGCCGGGAATGTATAGCCGAAGGTGAGGTTGGCAAGACGCCAGTTTGTGGCTGAATAGACATAATAGCCTGCGGTTTCCCAGCTGCCTGTGCCTATGAGTGTATAGTATTTGTTGGCGTCAACACGGCCTTGTCCGGGGAACAGGGCGCCGCCGTTGTCACGTGCCTCGGCTGAGGCCTGGCTTACGCCGAAACGGTCGAGGATGGCTTCGGTCGAGGATGTGACCACGCCGCCGATGCGGCCGCTGACGAGGAAGCTCAGCGAGAAGCCTTTCCAGCCCAGATAGTTGTTCCATCCGAGGTTGCAGCTCGGTGCGGTGTGGCCGAGGTAGACGGGATCGGTGGTTTCCATGCCGAACGAGCCGTCGGCCTTGATCTCAACGAAGCCCTGCGAGTCTTTTTTGAAGAAACGGTTGGCATATATGTCGCTGAGTGAGCCACCTTCTTTGAGGATCACGCGGCCGTTGTCTTTCTGCACTTCGAGGATGTTGATGGGATCTGACAGTAGCGGAGTGTAGAAGTCATGCACCATCTCCCGGATTTTGTTGATGTTGCGCGAGTAGGTGAATGTGGTCGAGAAGCTGAGGCCGCAGGCATAGGTGTCGCTGTAGCCCAATGAGATCTCGAAGCCTTTGTTCATCACGTCGCCGGCCTGAAGATAGATCTGTTTGTAGCCTGTAAACTCGGGGAGCTCTCCAAGGAATGTCTGGTTGTTGGTGTTGGAGTGATAGTAGGTGAAGTCGGCGTGGATCTTGTTTAAGAATCGTGCTGTCAGACCGAATTCATATGATTTGGTGCGTTCGGCCTTGAAGTCGGAGAACGGATAGATGCCGTCGGGCTGGAGCACGCCGCCCTGGATAGGGGTGGTCCAGGTGCCCGGGGTGAGGCCCGAGCGCGAAATAGGTGCGCCTACCTCGGTATATGATCCGCGCACTTTCAGATATGATAGCCATTTGGGCAGTTCGACCATTTCGTTGACTACGGCCGAAAGACCCACCGAGGGATAGAAGAATGATTCGTTGCCGGTGTTGACGAGGCGTGAGTTCCAGTCGTTACGTCCGGTCAGTGTCAGATAGAGCATCGAGCGCCAGCCGATTTCGGCACTGGCGAAGACTGCGTTGTTGCGCACGCTGTTCTTGCCGCCTTCTTCCAGAGGAATGGCCTGTCCCATGTCGATGTTCATGATGGTGAACTTGTTGGGCACGCCGAGCAGCGGACCGCGAAGTCCGCGGAGGTTGTCCTTATAGTCGGAGTAGCTGTAGCCGAGGTTGACGTTCAGGCTCCAGTCGGCAAGGGTCTTGTTGATGTTGAGCATCACGTCGGCATATTGCTGGTTGGAAGTGAATGTTTCATAACGGAAGTAGCCCTTGCTTGAACCTTCGGTGTGCTTGGTGTCTGACGATGCGTAGATTTTCTGCTCAAACTTGTTGGTGGTGTCGTCCCAGCGATAGCGCGCTGCGATGTTCATCCAGCTTGTGATGTCATATTGCACGCCGACGTTGAACATGTAGCGGCGTTTCTTGTTGGCCATCGGGTTGCGGTAGGCGATCCAGTAGGGGTTCTGGGTGGCGTAAACGCCGTCGGATACCGGCCAGTATTGGGTGTTGATGTTGCGTGTGGCGTCGAATCGTTCGAAGGTCTTGATGTCCTGGAAGTTTTCGCCGCGCGGGAAGATGTAGGCTGCGAGCACTGGGTTGTAGTATTGACCCTGTGAAAGCATGTTGCGGTCATGCTGGTTGATGAACGATGCTCCCAGATCGATGTGCAGGCGGTCGTCGAGAAGATGCGTGCTGTTGCGCATCGTGAAGTTCAGGCGGTCATATGAGTTGTTGGGAACGATGCCGCGTGAGTTGGTCGAAGCGACGGATGCATACACTTGGTTGATTTTCGAGCCGGCTGTGAATGTGGCGCCGTTGATGAAGCTCGTGCCGGTGTTGAAGAAATCGTTCTTGGGATCATAGCTCGAGGGAACCGCAAGACGGCTGCCCCAGCTCTCGTAAGATCCCACCTGGTTTCCGTAGGTGTTCTGGAATTTCGGTGTGCGATAGGCTTTGGAGAACATCGAGCTTGACGTCACGGTCACTGAGAATTTCCCTTCGGCGCCTTTCTTGGTGTTTACGAGGATAACGCCGTTTGCTGCCGACGAACCGTAGAGTGCGGCGGCTGAGGGTCCGGATAGCACCG
>CAJJOX010000114.1 GCA_905193485.1 uncultured Porphyromonadaceae bacterium
CCGTTCGTTGTGTATATGTAAGTACTAAGTTAACCATGTGTCGATTTTGTATTTGCATCTAATAATTACAACCGCTTCCTGCGTTTGATCCTGTCGCAGGACGAATTGCTGGCAACGCGTCCTGAATTTAAGGTTGGAACCTGGATTGGCCGTGCCCGTAACCTCGGAAATACCCCTGAAGAAAAGGATCTCTACGAATGGAACGCCCGTGTACAGATCACGACCTGGGGTAACCGGTTGGCGGCCGATGAAGGCGGCTTGCGCGATTATGCCCATCGCGAATGGCAGGGGCTTCTGCGCTATTTCTACCGTCCCCGCTGGAAAGCATGGTTTGATGCCCGCCTGAAAGCGTGGCCGGCAGTGCCATTGATCGACTTTTATCCGATGGAGGAGGCGTGGATCGGTTCGCGACGCAGCTATACGGCCTCTCCGGAAGGCGATGCCATCGGTGTGGTCGTCGCAACGCTGGACGAACTCGAACGCTGACTGACAGAGCGAAAAAAACTATCCCGACTTTTGGTCGGGATAGAGATATATGACAGATATTTAATATAATATCGTCAGGGTTTCACGCATGAGGCTATGCGGGCGGCTATGGAGGCCATCTCATCGCCGGGCAATGAAAGCTTGTGGCGGAAGTTCATGTCGGCCTCGGTGTTGATGGGCACGAGATGGATGTGGGCATGGGGCACTTCCATGCCGAGAACGGCTTCGGCCACGCGAGAGCAGGGAATGGCTTCCCTGATGGCTTTGGCGACGCGTTTGGCGAAGAGTTCGAGGGCGAGATAGTCGCTGTCGGTCATGTCGAAAAGATAGTCGATCTCCTGTTTCGGGATTACGAGGGTATGCCCGGGAGCCATAGGGTTGATGTCGAGGAATGCCAGATGGCGTTCGTCTTCGGCCACTTTATAGCATGGAATCTCACCGGCTACTATTCTGCTGAAAATCGAAGGCATGGCGGATCAGAAGTTGATTTCGACGATTTCGAATTTCATCATTCCGGCGGGCACCTTGATCTCGACGATCTCGCCGAGTCTGTGGCCGAGAAGGCCTTGTGCGATGGGAGTGCTTGAGCCGATTTTCTTTTCCTTGAGGTTGGCCTCGCTGTCGGCGACGATGGTATATTCCATTGTCATGCCGTTGGCCGTGTTTTTGATTTTCACACGGTTGAGTATCTGCACTTCTTCGTTGTTGAGCTTGCTTTCGTCAATGATGCGGCAGCTTGCGACGAGGTCTTTGAGCTGCGAAATTTTCATCTCGAGCATTCCCTGTGCCTCTTTTGCGGCATCGTATTCTGAGTTTTCCGAAAGGTCGCCTTTGTCGCGTGCTTCGGCGATGGCGCGGGAAATCTCGGGGCGTTTCACGGATTCGAGATAGGCGATCTCCTCCATTTTCTTTTTGTAGCCCTCTTTAGTCATGTAGGTGATAGGCATGATTCTATGGATTTTTGTTGTTTTTGATTTTGTTTGAAAGTAAAAATTTGGAATCTCCATCCCTTATAGGGGTGAGATTCCATATGCGGCGGGCATGTCGGCCCTTGTTGTCTTATCGAGAGCAAAGTTACGACTTTTGGACGAAACGGCAAAGCAAAAATGCAAAGAAATTTGCTTAACAATTTCGCGGTGTCGCGCGTTTAATTGTTGGATTTAAGAAAATTATGAAAGCATTCGTAGCCCGTCATTCAGTCCGGATCTATCGTTGGCTCAATGTCACCATCCTTGCGCTTTCGCTGGCGTTGATAGTGTACATGTCGGCCGATGCGCTGCGCGGCGTGAGTTTCATCGCGGATCCCGGCTACATGCGTTTTCAGTTGCTTGTCTGCGCTGTTTTTATCAGTGATTTCTTTATCGAGCTTTATATGTCGGCTCACCGGTGGCGCTTTGTCAGGCGTCGTTTCCTATTTTTGATGCTTTCGGTTCCATATCTGAATCTGCTTGAGCATTATGGAGTGACGCTGGCGCCCGATGTGCTGTATTTTGTGCGTTTCATTCCGTTGGCACGCGGGATGCTTGCCATGGCTATAGTGGTAGGCTATGTGTCGGCCAACCGTCTTACCAATATTTTCGCATCATACAGCGTCGTGCTGATAGCGATAGTCTATTTCGGGAGTCTGGTTTTCTTCGAGCGGGAGCATGGTCTTAATCCCGACGTCACAGGTTATTTTGACGCTTTGTGGTGGGCATGCGCCGACGCAACCACCACCGGCAGCAGCATCAGCCCGATTACGCCGGTGGGCAAGGTGACGGGAGCCGTGCTGGCCGTGATGGGTATGGTGATGTTCCCGTTGTTTACGGTGGGGGTAACTTCGGGGGGGCCGCCGCCCGCAACGGTGGTGATAACTTCGGCGGTACGTCAGCGCATATCGTCGCGTGGAGGGCAGGCGCAGTCATGAAGTCCGGTCTGCCCGACAAAGGGCATACCGTGACTATAAGTCGTTATTATTCGAGTTTTTCCTGTACGGATTCAATGGCCATCTTGATGATGTCGACATAGTCGGTGATCATCGATGTGAATTGATTGGCGGTGCTGACGAAAGCGTTGCATTCGAAGGTCACATTTTCCTGATTGGAAGAGATGAGGATACGCACGGCCTTCAGCCCTCTTTCGGCATCGCCGCATGCGCGACGGAGCATGTTGACGTTGGTACCTTCACAGCTCAGATAACGGGCCAGCTTCACGTAGACCACAGTGCCGTAGTTTTCACACGAGATGAAGAATTTCTCACCTTCGATCTTTACAGCTATGTCGCCGTCGGAATCGATGGTAGGTACGTAGCCTTCAGTGGCGAGGTAGTTCTTGATCTGTGAACGCATTTTGAGGGCTTCGCCTGTCACTTCAGCGTAAGTGCTTAGGCAGGCAACCATTGCAATGAGTGTGATAATGATCCTTTTCATAGGGATTGGTATTGGTTAGGTATTAATGAGATATATCAGTTTAATTTGGTGTAGATCCGGCGGATCGGAATGGTTTTTATAAATCGTTTTTTTGCGAATCGGATTTTGTTGTCAGGCATGTCTTTTTGCGCGGCGACCAAGTGCGGGCAAGTCCTCCTTCGCCGGTTTCCTTGTATATCGATGGGAGGTCGTGTCCGGTCTGTTTCATCACTTCGACCACGCGGTCGAACGAAACGCGGTGCTCGCCGTCGGTAAAAGCCGAGTAGAGATTGGCGTCGAGAGCACGTGCGGCGGCGTAGGCATTGCGTTCGATGCATGGTATCTGGACAAGACCGCACACCGGATCGCAGGTCATGCCGAGATGGTGTTCGAGGCCCATTTCGGCGGCATATTCTATCTGTGCGGGACTGCCTCCGAAGAGCTGGTTGGCAGCGGCGGCGGCCATGGCGCATGCCACACCCACTTCGCCCTGGCATCCCACCTCGGCCCCGGCGATAGAAGCGTTGTGCTTTACGATATTTCCAATCAGGCCGGCGGTGGCGAGAGCGCGATAGATTCGGGCGTCGGAGAAGTCGCGGCTTTTCCGGAGATGGTAGAGGACTGCCGGAAGCACGCCGCACGAGCCGCATGTCGGAGCCGTGACTATTTCGCCGCCGGAGGCGTTTTCTTCGCTGACGGCAAGCGCGTAGGCAAACACGAGTCCGCGCGACTGGAGATTGCTTTTATATCCTGAGGCACGCACATGATAGGTGGCGGCGCGGCGACGCAATCCAAGCGGGCCGGGAAGCACACCTTCACGGTCGAGTCCGCGCTCGACGGCGCGTTGCATGGTCTGCCATACGGAGGCGAGGTAGTCCCAGATCCCGGGGCCTTCGCATTGCTCCACGTATTCCCAATAGGTGCACCCTGTGTTTTCACACCATTCGAGGATTTCGGAGAGAGTGTTCATGCCATACACGTCGGGAGTGTCGCCGGCACGGGAGCCTTCTTCTGCGATCTGACCACCTCCCACACTGTAGACCACCCAGGTGTCGGTGATGTTGCCTTCGGCATCAAGTGCGCGAAACTGCATGCCGTTGGGGTGGAAGGGGAGGAATATCTGCGGTTGCCAGATGATGTTGACCGGTGCGACGGGCGACAGCGCCTCTTCGATGGCCACGTCGGTGACGGAGCGATCGGAGACGGTCAGCAGCTCGGCCGCGGGGGTGGGGTGGCCGCGGCCGGTGGCGGCCAGACTTCCATAGAGTGTCACCTCAAATGAGGTTGCGCCGGGGTTGCGTCGGGCAAATAGGCCGGCGGCATTGCGCGGACCCATTGTGTGGCTGCTTGACGGGCCGGTGCCTATGCGGTAAAGTTCTTTTATCGATTTCAAGGCGAGTGTCGTGGATTATGGGCTTGACGGTGAAGTCGGGTTGCGGTTCTGGTGAAATTGAGTTATCAAATCCGGCCCGCCGTAGGTTGTTTACCTTTGTCAGCGGGCCGGAGCTATGTCCTTAACGGCTTGCCGTCGCTACGCCGACAGGCTGCGACAGGCGTTTGCCGTGATGGGATCGTAGGGGAATAATCAGTCTTCTTTGAACACTTTCAGCAGACGGTTTTCAAACGGACGGTTGCCGAGGAGGAGCTGGAAGAATGATTCGTCGTTGAGTGAGTTGACGCCGCGTGTGGCATTGAATGTGGCAGCGTCGGTGGCCTTGTTGATTTCGCGTGTGGGCTCGTTGACAGATGTGATCTGGTAGACAAACACGCCGTTTTCGCCTTTCTCGGGGGTTGAAACCTTGCCTGTGGCCGAGGTTACGATCTTGCCGAGGAGTTCCGAGCCATAGATGCGCGCGCTGCGGAGGAAGTTGACCGCGTCGTTTGCGGGTTCGACGCCCATGACTGTGCCATAGCCTGCGATGTCGTTGGCCTTGCCGGCATATTGCTTAACCATGATGTCGCCGGCTTTTGATTTGCGCACCTTGTCGGAGAGGTTGCTCTTGACTTGCGGATAGGTGGTGGTGACAAAGTCGGGATAAACGTCGACGAGTGTCGCAACAAGGAAGGCGTTGGTGCGCTGGTCGCCGAGCACGGGCGATACGGCTCCTTTTTCAGCTTCGAGAGCCCAGCGGGCTGCCTGATGGGAGTTGGGCATGAAGATGGGCTGTCCGTTCTGGGGATTCTGACCCATGATGACGTAGGGCGAGGAGGCCGAAACGAGGCTGAAGCTGCCGGCATAGTTGGACGCGGCGGCGTTTGCCACGAATTTGGTCGCGTCGTTGTTGGCGGCGATATATTTTTCCAGTCCGGCGCGGAGGTTGTCGACGGTAGTGCGTGACGGTTCAAGACGGTAGCTGATGAGAGCGATCTCTACGTTGCTCTGCGGGGCTTTGCGTGATTTGACGGTGTAGAGTGTGCCGATGCCTGATTCTACTGTGCCTTCAAATGCCTGGCCGAGTTCGTTGTTGAGGAATGCGTCTTTGTTGCCCGATATTTCAGCGGCAATGAGTTGGCCGACTTCGCGGTTGGGAATCAAAGGATTGGTGATCGATGTGGGGATGCTGTCGAGAGCCATTGCAACTCCTTCGATGCCCTGAAGATCGGCTGCTTTCTTGCCGGCGGCCAAGGCTGTCTTAAGGGAGTCGGCGAGGCCGGCTACCGAGTTGTCGAACGCGATGAAGCTGATGGTGATGGAGTCTGTTTCCGAACCGCGGTTGAGAAGTTTTGCGATCTGGAAATCGATGGGGCCATCCTGGATGAGTTTTGCCTGACCGATGGCGGCGGAGTCGATGAATGCCTTGAGGTCGGAGTTGCCACCCTGTTTTACTATTTCGGCGATGAATGCGTCGGTCATCGTAGTCTGCTGGTTGTCGAAGCCTTTGCGTCCGCGGATGGCTTCAACTCCGGGAGTGGTGTTGAGGCCTTCGACCACTTCGGCCATGAGGGCGCGCGCTGCATCTTCGTCGTCGGCCGACGGGGTGATGGGCACTGTGATGTAGTTGATGAGGCGCTGTTCTTCCTTGACGGCGTAGGTTTGTTTTTCAGCTTCCCATGCTTTCTGGATTTCATCATCGGTCACTTTGATCGACGGGTCGATGATGTAGGGCTTTTGGACGTAGGAGATCATGTAGCCGGTCTGTTCGTCGGCAAAAGTCTGGGCTATGTCGAGATCGTTGGCAACCATGGTGCCGGTGAGCATGGAGATGAATTTGTTGTTGGTCATGAATTTGACCAGTTCGTTTTCGAAGTCGAGCCACAGTTGCTGAAGCTGCTGCTTGCTTTCGGCAGGGAAGCCGTATTTTGCGGGGTTGTTGGTGATGTCCTGAAGCTCTGCGGCTGACTGAACCTGCATTCTGAGCTTCGAAGCGGCATATTGGGCGGCCATATTGTCGACGAATATTTTTCCGCTTCCGTTGATCATATCGTTGAGCTCGTCATCGGTGACGGTGATGCCGAGGTTTTCGAATTCTTCATTCTGAAGCTTTTCGAGCAACATGCTGCGCAGGAGCATCTGCTGTACGTAGGCGCGATCCTCGTCGGAGTTGCCTGACTCGAGGTTCTGGCTGCGGTGTTGATATTCGGTAGCTTCGATTTTGTCGCCGTCTATTTCAGCGACACTGTTGTCGGGGCCGAACAGGGTGCGGCTCGAGTTGAAGAAATCACCGATGATGAATGCCAGAAGGGCGACACCGATGATGATGAGCAAAAGCACTGATTTGCTTCTGATTTTCTCTAAGGTTGCCATTAGTTATTAAAGTATCTGTGTTTTTTTGTTAAGCGGTGTATTATGCGCCATAACGCCGTGCGGGGGACTCCACACGGCAGTTATAGCGCACAAAGATACATTATTTTCGGATGTTATCAAAATTTTTTGGCAAATGCTTCGCGAAACTTATCGACGAGGTCGAGCTTTTCCCAGGTGAAGAGTTCGACCTGGATCGTTTTGTCCGGCTCGTATTTGGAATGGAAGGTCTTGGTGACAGTGACCGGCTCGCGGCCGACGTGGCCGTAGGATGCGGTTTCGAGATAGATTGGATTGCGCAGTTTCAGACGCTGCTCGATGGCATGGGGGCGCATATCGACCAGCTGAGCCACTTTCTCGGAAATCTCGGCGTCGGAGAGGCCGCAGGTAGCGGTGTCGAAAGTGTTGACATACAGACTGACGGGGCGGGCAACGCCGATGGCGTAGGCCACTTGTACGAGTGCCTGCCGCGCGATGCCGGCGGCCACGAGGTTTTTGGCAATGTGGCGTGCGGCGTAGGCGGCCGAACGGTCGACTTTGGACGGGTCTTTGCCCGAAAAGGCGCCCCCGCCGTGGGCGCCGCGGCCGCCATAGGTGTCGACAATGATTTTGCGTCCGGGAAGGCCTGTGTCGCCGGGGGGGCCGCCGGTGACGGAGG
>CAJJOX010000115.1 GCA_905193485.1 uncultured Porphyromonadaceae bacterium
CGGCGGGAAAGGCCGTGGGGGCATAGCCGCCGTAAAATGCAAACTGCACCATCGACGCTTTTGCCGCCGACAGTTCCATCACGGTCTGGAATGCCGCGACCATCGGATTGGTGATGTCGTTGGCAAAACCCCAGAGGGCGAAGAGTGATGTCACAAGGATGAACGGTATCAGAAATTTCTTGTCGACGAGGGGTGGTGCGGCAGTGCCGGGCGGATAGGGTAGTTTATTGTCTTTCATGGTGCATTGGGTGTCGTGGTTGGGTTCAGTTGATTTCTGTTATGTCGTCGGGTGAGGATATGACGCCGGCAGTCCGGGCCTGTATCATTATGTTGCCTATGGCGGTCGCTTCAACCGGGCCGGCCGTCACCGGGAGGCCTGTGGCTTCGGCGGTGAGGCGGTTGAGCAGTGAATTACGGCTTCCCCCGCCTATGATGCGCAATCTCTCGACGGGATAGGGCAATAGGGCGTTGAGTCCTTCGATGCCGCGTCTGTAGCGGTGGGCGAGCGATTGGAGCACACAGCGCACATATTCGCCCTGTTTGCGCGGCGGGGTCATGTCGTGGTCACGGCAGTAGTCGTCGATGGCGTGACTCATGTTCCGGGGCGAATGGAATGCCGGATCATCGACATCGATGATGGCGTCGGTGGCCGCCTTCTCCGCATCGCCGAGAAGCGTGGGATAGTCGGTCGGAAGCCCTTCTTCTCCCCATTGCGTCATGAGCTGCTGGAGAATCCACAGGCCGGTGATGTTCTGGAGAAAGCGTATTTTTCCTCCTGTGGCGCCTTCGTTGGTGAATCCGGCACGACGGGCATCTTCGTTGAGGATGGGCTCGTTGAGCGTGACACCGAGCAGTGACCATGTGCCTGAACTCAGGTAGGCTGTGCGTGTGGTGTCGAAATCGCCGCCGGCACAATGCACCGCGCTGGCGGTGTCGTGCGATCCCACGGCTGTCACGTCGACGTCGTAATCAATGCCGATCCGGGCTTTTATGCTGTCGGTGAGCCGACCGCGCACCGTCCCGGGCATCACTATAGGGCCGAAAAGATGCTGTGGCAAGCCTATGCGGTCGATAAGCTGACGGTTCCAGTCGCGGCGCCGTGCGTCGAGCAGTCCCGACGTCGAGGCTATGGTGTATTCGTTGTCGGGTTTCCCGGTAAGGAAATAGCTGAACAGGTCGGGCATGAAGAGCAGGCGGTCGGCGGCTGCGATCATCGATGGCTCGGTGTCGCGGAGCCGTGCGAGCCGAAACACACTGTTGATATCCATTATCTGTATGCCGGCCTCGGCGTAATGACCGGTTTCGCTTTCATGATCGCGGAAAAAAGCCTCGGCGGCACCTGCCACGGCATCATCGCGGTAGCACACCGGATTGCCGAGCAGATTGCCTTCGGCGTTGATGAATGCGAAGTCGACGCCCCAGGTGTCGATTCCGACCGAACGCAGGCAATAGCCCTCGTCGACGGCTTTGCGCAGGCCACGCACCATTTCGTCGAAAAGACGCAGGAAGTCCCAGTAGATATGGGTGCCGAGTCTTATCTGTCGGTTTTCAAAACGGTGTATCTCATGCAAAGTCAGCCTGGAGCCTTCGATGACCCCGGCTATGACACGGCCGCTCCCGCCGCCGAAGTCGGCTGCTATGAAAGCGTCTTTCATTTGCCTTCTTTTCCGAGAAAATATGATTCGAGATCTCCGATTTCATCCTGCGTCAGCGGGTTGACGTTGTTGCCGTTGAGCACTGCGATGCGGCATCCCATTTCAAAAAACATCGCGCGCTCGAAAGCCTGGTCAAATGATGCGCCGCACACGACCTGACCGTGCTTGAGCAACATGGCCGAATTGTGGTCGGTCAAAGCGTCGATCACATGTTCGGCAAGCGCCGGCGAACCGGGTCGGAAATAGGGTATCATCGGAATTGTGTCGCCTACGTGCAATGCCATCTCGGCCGTGAAGTTGAAGTTGTCGGGACGGTCGGCCATGCAGGCCACGGCGGTGGCATACGGGCTCTGGAAATGAAGCACCACGTTGACATCAGGGCGTCTGCGCATCACGCCCATATGGAACACGCTCTCCATCGACGGCTTCACGCCGTTGAGCACCTCGCCCGTCGTCAGACGGCAGACCGAAACCCTGTCGGGAGTCAGCTCGGGAACCCATGAACCGGTGCCCGAAAGCAACACTTCGTCATTGTCGAGCCGCCATGACAGGTTGCCGCTCGAACAGATCGTAAGTCCGGCCGCGCCTACACGGCGGGCCTGGCTTACGAATTCTTCTATCTGTGATATTCTGGCCATCGTGCTGATTATTTATAGATGGGACCATAGTTTTTGCAGGCGCGATAGTCGGAGCCTTCCTTATCCATGCCGAATGCATTCCATGCCGACGGACGGAAAATCCCATCATCGTCGATGTTGTGCATGCACACCGGTATGCGGAGCATGGATGCCAGCGTGATCAGGTCTTTGCCTATGTGGCCGTAGCTGATGGCACCGTGGTTGGCGCCCCAGCTGTTCATTACGGAATAGACATCCTTAAAGGCCGGTTTGTCGCACAGACGGGGCACAAACCATGTGGTGGGCCAGGTCGGATCGGTGCGTTTGTCGAGAATGCTGTTGATCTCGGGGTCGATATCCACGGTCCAGCCTTCGGCAAGCTGTAGCACGGGGCCGAGGCCTTTCACCAGATTGAGGCGCATCATGGTCACGGGCATTCCGCCTTTGGTCAGGAAGTTCGACGAAAATCCGCCACCACGGAAATAGTCGCGGTCGGCGGGATACCAGGTGGTGGCTTTGAGGCATGCCTCCACATCTGTTTCGGTCATCTCCCACGACGGTTTCATGCAAGGCTCGCCTTTTTCGTTGATGCTCGCGCCGGTGGCGTCGAGTGTCGTTGCACCCGAGTTGATGAGGTGGATGATACCGCCTGCCGCACGTCCGGTCAGCTCTTTGCCGGTCACGCGTTTCACGGCCTCTGGGCTCCAGTAGGTGCGCACATCGGAGAACATCTGGCCGCAGCCGGTCAGCAGATGGCCGAAGAGCATGGCCACGCCGTTGCAGGCATCGTTTTCAGTGGCAAGCACGAATGCCTCGCGTATGCCGTTCCAGTCAAACGATGTGTTCATCAAGGCTTCGGTGTAGTCGCCGTTGGGTTTCCAGTCTGTCCATTGGCGCTGACCCTGGAAGCCGCCGGCGATGGCGTTGTGACCGAGCGATTCTTCTTTGAAGCCCATCTCTTTCAGTCGCGGATTGCCCTGCATGAGATCGCGCACAATAAGGGTCATCTTGACAATAAATTCCCAGTCGGCGTCTTTCTGCTCGCGGGTTTTGCGCTTTTCGGGGCGGTTCTTGAAGTCGTCGCCTTCGTTCACCTTGCAGTATTTCTCGGTCCAGGCCATTGCTTTGGCATATTCCTCATGGTCGTAGATGCCTTCGTCCATACGGCGCAGAATCTCCGTTTCGTCAATTGACTCGTTGCGCATGCCGAGATATTCCTGGAAAAAGTCGGGGTTGACAATCGAGCCGGCGATGCCCATGCACATGCTGCCTATCGACAGGTAGCTCTTGCCTCGCATGCAGGCCACGGCCACGGCGCCGCGGGTGAAGCGGAGCAGCTTCTCGGCCACATCGGCGGGGATGGTGTTGTCGTCGAGGTCCTGCACATCGTGACCATAGATGCCGAATGCGGGCAGCCCTTTCTGGGCATGGGCCGCAAGGACGGCGGCAAGATAGACCGCGCCCGGACGTTCGGTGCCGTTGAAACCCCACACAGCCTTGGGCCAGTAGGGATTCATGTCCATTGTTTCCGAACCGTAGCACCAGCAGGAAGTGACGGTGATGGTGGCTCCTACGCCCTCACGCTCAAATTTGTCGGCGCATGCGGCCGCTTCGGCCACACGGCCTATGGTGGAATCGGCAATGACACACTGCACGGGTGTGCCGTCGGGATAGCGAAGATTGGCGGTGATAAGATCGGCCACTGCTTTGGCCAGATTCATGGTCTTGTCTTCAAGGCTTTCTCGCACTCCGCCCTGACGTCCGTCAATGGTCGGACGAATGCCGATTTTAGGGTAATTTTTCATGTTGTTCAAGTGATTCAATGATTGGGTTGAAATATAGATTTACAGCTATTTCCGCATAAATGCGTTTTTTCAACAGCAAATGTAATATTTTTTAATCAATTATGCGAGTATAACCGCACATATCAGTCTATTTTTTGAGAATGCAGTTTCTCGGGTTCAATTTCTGTAAAAATAAAAAGAGAGGATCCGGTATTTACACCGAACCCTCTCGTTGGAATTTAAAGACCGCATGAGCATGCGGTCACCTTATGCTATTTCTTCAGCACTTTGAAAGCGCCTGCATTTACACCGTCTTTCGTGATATGTACGATATACACGCCCGAAGGAACGCCGAAATTAATGGCGGCAGTTTCGCCTGCGGCAATATGCATTGAGCGCGACGCCATCTGCATGCCGCTGATGTTGTATACGGAGATTCCATATTCGCCATCGGCATCGGCCATTACGAAGAGAATGTCATTCACCACGTATGTCTTGATATTGTCGCCATCGGCATCGATACCGTCAATTCCTGCGAGATCTTTCACATTGACCACAGGAAGAGCCATAGTGTGCGAACCCAGTTCGTTGGTGAGGGTCAGTTTTCCGCTGTAGACGCCGCTATTTGCATAATTGGCGACAGCACTGCCTTCAGTGGCATTGCCTGTGGCATTTCCAACCTTTGCACCGTTGACCTGGAAGTTTGCGACAGTGACAACCGGGAATGCTGTGCTGGCAAGGAAAGGACATCCTGAGGTGTAGTCATGCTTGGTGTTGACAGGATAGCCCTGAGCGCCGGTATCGGCTCCGGTAATATCATAATAGTATGCGTTGATATTCTTGGATCCACCGACACAAGGAATCACACCTTCGGTATCAGCTACAGTTTCGAAATCCCAGAATGCGAGTACGCTGCCGGGGAGGTTGTTTTTGTCAAGACCTTCAAGTGAAGCCTTCACCTCTTCGGCTGTCATGGCCTTGTTCCATACGGAGAAGTCGTCCAGAACACCTTCGAAGCGTTTGCCGCCGATTTCATTCGATACTTGAGCCGAGCGGCCACCGCCAAGGGACAGGCGGTTGCGTACGGTGTAATCAGTCCACCATTGCGCTGTGCGGCCTTCAGCTGCGTTAAACACTGAATTGGTGGTGTAGGTGTCAGTGTGCACAAGGTTGCCGTCGATATAGATTTCGCGCTTGAACGATGAAGTGCTCAATGTATATACGAAAGCGAAGTGTGTCCACTTGCCTACGGCAAAGTATGCATCGGTAGGCAGATTCTCGGCTGATTTTGTCGTCTGGGGACCGCCTGTGCCTGCCGAGTTAACTCCGAAGCCATTGTTTATGAATGCAAATGAACCGTTTTCATTGATGTCGGACCACTGCCAGCCACTTTCGCCACCGGTCCAGCCGGCTTCAGAAGCGCGGATGTCGAAGAACTTGGAGCTTCCTTCGGGAAGAGCGAGCATTTTTATCCAGCCGGCAACCGAGAACGACTGAGTGCCGTTCAGACCCAGATCATCGGCGTAAACACCGAATTCAACACCACCCATATGCAGACCGCGTGACGAGAATCCGTCAGCTTCACGGCCGGTGTAGGCGAATGTCACATCGTTGCCTTCCATAATCTCCACATCAGAGGTCTGGTTGTTGGCGGTGATGGAAAGGATTTCAGGCAGACGTCCGGTGGCCGCCGGAGTCACGCTGATGCGATTGCTGTAGACGATCGATGCGTTTGCATCGGAGCTGTTGTTGTTGGGTCCGATAACCTTCACGTCATAGTAGCCTGTGGAGGAGAGTCCGTCGCAAGTCCACTCCTTCGATTCACCGTCGCTTTCCGCTACCACATTGCCTGATTTGTCAATAATCTGCCATGTAAACGAGCGCATGGGATCCACAGTTGCGAGAACGAAAGATTCGTCCGGTGTGATAATCTCTTTGCTGATCGTTATATCGTCGGAGTAGACACGTGTGGATGGTACGTCAAGCCAATTTTCAGACCATGCGATCTCCGATTCCTGTGAGTGGTCGAAATTCACGGCTGATACGCCCACGCGAACTTTCGACGAAGAGCAGGGAACGGAATAAAGCATGGCAGCCCAGGTAGTGGTGATTCCGTAAAGCATCGGCTCTCCGCCCTCTTCCTGAGTGTAGATCTTATAGAACACGTTGTTCACTTCGTCGTTGTAGCAGGGACGGCCATTGGCTTTGTCTTCAATGGTGTTGGGTACGTTGAAGATCATTTTCACGTCGACGCCTTTATAATGGTTGCGTTTCACCTCCGCTTTTGTGACAGTAGGAGCCGTGGGGGCGGGATATGAGCCACGTACGATTGAGAATTCTCCGAGATAGATCTGCGCGTTTGACGCATTGTCGAAACGCAATGCAACCATTGCCAGAGTCTTGTTGTCAAGTTCAACATCTGTGCCGACAATAAGTTTGAGAGTCTGCCATTCCTCGCTGTTGGGGCATGTCTCGTTTGTGATTAACGATTTTGCGATCTCGGTGGTCTCAGAGCCTTCGGCGCTCAAAGAGAGATAGGCATTGGCAGAGCCTTTGATGAGCTTGTAGCGCACCACGATTTCATCGCCGGATTTAAGATCATATTTGGTCTTGAGCAGGTGGAGATATTGCTTCGACGATGTAGAGCCGGTGATACTGAGGCAAGAACCGCCCAGATATGCGTCATCCCAGCTGAATGCGGCGGTCATTCCGGTAGCCGCAGTCTTGCCGATGAAAGATGTTGCCCACCACCAGCGCCATGTCGGCATATAGTCCTGAACGCCGATGTTGTACCATTCGATATCGTTCATGCGTTTGCCTTCATAGTTGAAGAACTTGCCGTTGCCAACGTTGAAATTGGTGATGAACGGCTCGTAGCCGAGATCCCAGCTCATAGCCGAGGCTGCGGAGCGGTAACGGGCAAGACCGTGGAAGCCGACGTTGTTGAATTTTGCCTGCGAGTAAGAGGCAAGAGCCGTAGGAGCACTCAGGGGATTGAATGACGATCCGGTGAAATAGTTCTCAAGAGTGAGCTGATAGCACTCCTGTATCACTTCGGGACGGCCGCCCTTGTCGCCGCGTGCG
>CAJJOX010000116.1 GCA_905193485.1 uncultured Porphyromonadaceae bacterium
GGCGAGCCCACCCCGCCCGGCGCGCGGCAGCATCGCGGGATAGCACGGCGCATGACTGCCAATTTTCCCGAAGTGTTCTCCGGCGACGCATATATTCAGGCCCGTTCGACCGACGTGGTGCGCTGCATTCTTTCGATGGACAACGAGATGCTCGAATTCCGCACATTCAACCCCGCGATAGACATCACCACCGACGCTTCCAGGCGTGACGTGCGCTATCTCAACTTCGACGACAAGGCAGCCGACAGCATCGCGTATGCGCGGTCAGGGCTTCTCAAGGCTGTCGAAGACGCCACACCGATCGATTATGCCTCCTTCGCGCTCCAGCTTGTCGATGATCCGCAGTTTGTGGCCGACTCCATCAACGCCCGCGCACTCTTCGAAGCCGTATTCCGCATCGCCGCCAACGAGCAAAGCCATGATGGCCGGATGGCTCCCTACGACCTGTTTACCGATGCCCAACTCCACAACCAGTGGGTGCGCGACAACGCATCGTGGTTTCTCCGCTTCGGCAACACGTCGCACACCTCCGGAGCCGGACCACAGCGGCAGCGCTATCTTATGCGCAACTGGATCGAGAGCGCCGACTCGGCCGTGATGAGTCCGCGACATGGCGCCAACATGCGATTCGGCCACGAAGTGGTCGTGATGCCGATGGCAGTATTGATGCAGCTCGACGATTACGGCCGCGAGATCAATGATCTAAGCAAGCTTGAATCCGAATGGCACAACTACGACCTACTGCCGATGGCAAGCAACATACAGATGATTTTCTATCGTCCGCAGAATAAGTCCGGTTATTCGGCCGATGACATTCTTGTCAAGGTGCTCTACAACGAAAAAGAGATGCGGCTTCCGGCGGAACCGGTCGACGGTCCCTACTATCGCTGGACCGACGTGCGCCGCGTATGGCTTGATTCCATCGGTCCCGAAGGCGGTATTTTCCCCGACGAAAAACCATATTGACCAGATCATAGATAACCCTCAAAACGATTATATCATGAAGATAGCAGATAAATGTTACGGAATATTCCGTCAGGCCACCGAGCAATATCACGTGACCGACGATGTTGATGCCGTCATCGTCAATCCCTATCCCGAAGGTTCACTCGAGCATACCCTTTTTGCCAAAAACATGGTTGATACCATCCAGTGGCATCTCGAAGATATCATCCGCGACCCTGAAATCGATCCGGTGGCCGCACTGGCCTTGAAACGCCGCATCGACCGGTCCAACCAGGTGCGCACCGATATGGTCGAACAGCTCGATTCATATTTCCTCGACAAATATGCCTCTGTGGAACTTTCTCACGATGCCACGATCAATACCGAAAGTCCGGCCTGGGCTCTCGACCGCCTGTCGATTCTCGCTCTCAAGATCTACCATATGGAGGTCGAAACCGCCCGCACGGATGCCGACGATGCCCATATCGCCAAATGCTCCGCCAAACTGGCCGTGCTCCGCGAACAACTTTCAGATCTCACGACAGCCATCAACCAGCTCATAGACGATATAGAAGCCGGCCGCAAGTATATGAAAGTCTACCGTCAGATGAAAATGTACAACGATCCGGCCACAAATCCGGTGCTTTACGCCGCCGGAAAAACAGCCGAATGACGTACAGACATGCCAACTAATAGAAAGCGATGAGCGATCAGTTCGACATACGACATACGCAGGATGGCTCGCAGATGCCCGAACGCGAGCGCGAGATAGAAAAAGCGCTCCGCCCGTCGCATTTCGACGCATTCAGCGGTCAGGACAAGGTGGTGGAAAACCTCAAGGTATTCGTCGCCGCCGCCCGTATGCGCGGAGAAGCCCTCGACCACATACTTCTGCACGGCCCTCCCGGGCTGGGCAAGACGACTCTGTCGGGCATTATCGCCAATGAACTCGGAGTGGGATTTAAGGTGACGTCGGGTCCCGTGCTTGACAAACCGGGGGATCTTGCCGGTATCCTCACATCGCTTGAAGAGAATGATGTGCTTTTCATCGACGAGATCCATCGGCTAAGTCCTGTGGTAGAGGAGTATCTCTATTCCGCGATGGAGGATTACCGTATCGACATCATGATCGACAAGGGACCTGGCGCACGCAGCGTCCAGCTCTCTCTTTCCCCCTTCACTCTCGTCGGCGCCACGACACGCAGCGGTCTGCTGACGTCGCCGCTCCGAGCTCGATTCGGCATCAATTGCCATCTCGAATACTACGACCACGAAGTGCTCGAACGCATCATCCTCCGTTCGGCCGGTTTGCTCAACGTCAGATGCACCGGTCAGGCGGCTCATGAGATCGCTTTGCGCAGCCGCGGGACGCCGCGTATCGCCAATGCCCTGTTGCGGCGTGTGCGCGACTTCGCTCAGGTGAAAGGCAACGGAGTGATCGATCCCGCGATCGCCCGATTCGCACTCGAAGCCCTCAATATCGACCGCTACGGACTCGATGAAATCGACAACAAAATTCTCACAACTATTATAACCAAATTCAAAGGCGGACCCGTCGGCCTCGGAACCATCGCGACAGCTCTCGGTGAGGATCCGGGCACAATCGAGGAGGTCTATGAACCCTATCTCATAAAGGAGGGGTTCATCAAACGCACACCGCGCGGGCGCGAAGTCACCGAACTGGCCTACGTCCATCTCGGCCATAAGCGTGGCTCCGACACCCCGTCACTGTTTTGACCTTACCCGGTTTCCCGGGCCGGCCTTTCCGCCTGTGACCGCGGCGGTGAAGCCCTTAAAAAGATATGAGTGGAGTGAAATCTCTGGCCAAAGATACGGCCATATACGGTCTGAGCAGCATTGTCGGACGCTTTCTCAATTGGTGTCTGGTGCCGCTCTATACGATCATGTTTCCTCCGGCCGAATACGGTCTGGTAACATTCGTGTATTCAATCGTGGCTCTCGCATTGATTTTTCTTACATACGGGATGGAAACGGGCTTTTTCCGTTTTGCAAATCACGAACGCTACACCGACCCGATGGAAGTCTATTCGACATCGCTCACCTCACTGGCCGTCAGCTCGTCGATGTTTTTTGTGTTGCTATGTGTATTCCTGTCACCCGTAAGCCGGCTCATGGAATGCGAAGCGCATCCGTCATATGTGCTGTTGATGGGTGCCGCCGTGGCTCTTGATGCCTTCACCGCCATCCCGTTCAGCTATCTGCGTTTCCGCCACCGCGCCATGCGTTTCGCGCTGCTGCGCATCGTCAACATAGCCCTAAACATAGCCCTCAACCTCTTCTTCATCCTCCTTTGTCCCTGGCTCTGGAAAGTGTGTCCGGCCGCCGTCGGTTGGTTTTACGAGCCGACATTCGGCATCGGCTACATTTTTCTGGCCAATTTCATCACCTCTTTCCTCAACCTGTTGCTTCTCATTCCCGAGCTACGCGGTTTCCGGTGGAGATTCAATCTGGGGCTATGGCGCGAAATGCTTGTCTACAGCTATCCGCTGCTTATTCTTGGCATCGCCGGAATAATGAACCAGACGATCGACAAGATCATGCTTCCGTCGCTTGTGGCCGACAAAACCACCGCCATGCAGCAGCTCGGCATCTATGGCGCAAACTACAAGATCGCCATCGTGATGGTGATGTTCACCCAGGCATTCCGGTTTGCCTACGAGCCGTTTATCTTCGCCCGAAGCAAAGAGCGTGGCGAGGACCGTCGGCAAAGCTACCGCGACGCTATGAAATGGTTCGTGATCTTCTCGATGATTATCTTCATGGGTGTGATGTTTTATATCGACGTGTTGCGTTATTTCATTTCTCCCAGATATTTCAGCGGGCTTAAAGTGGTGCCCGTCATCATGATTGCCGAGTTTTTCTTCGGCGTGTTCTTCAATCTTTCGTTGTGGTACAAGCTCACCGACCGCACCTATTGGGGAGCATACTTCTCCCTTTTCGGACTCGCGGTCACAATTTTGTTCAACCTTTTGCTCGTGCCCGTTATGGGTTACATGGGATGCGCGTTCGCCGCTCTCATCTGCTACACACTGATGATGGTGGCTTCATATGCCGTCGGCCGTGTGAAATACCCAATCGGTTACAACGTACCGCGGCTGTCGCTTTACTTCTTTCTGGCCATCGGCCTCTACGCGCTTTCAATCGTCGTCGCCACCGACAGCAGCATTCTCAACATGGGGGTGCGCACCGTGATGCTTGCGGCGTATGTGTTTGTCGTGCTGAAAATTGAAAAAATGAACATTTCACAACTTTTACCGCTTAATAAGATATTGAAATTTGTCAGGCACTCCTAAGCCTGCAACATCGGCAAAGCCGCCTCAACTGTTATGAAAATGAAACTGACCAATCGACTGACCGACTTCATCGTCAACTACTTCACGATGAGTAGCCAGCTTGTGCCGCAAGCCGACGCCGAACGATCAATCCGCGACGATGTGTCGTTTCACGGCACAAATATACTCATTCTTATCCTCGCCATCCTCATAGCCTCGCTCGGGCTCAACACCAACTCGACCGCCGTCATTATCGGAGCCATGCTCATATCGCCGCTCATGGGCCCGATCATCGGCATCGGGCTCGGCGTAGGCATACATGATTTCGACCTCATCAAGAGAGCCCTCCGCAACCTGTTGATGGCCGCCGGATTCTCGGTGCTTGCCTCAACCATCTATTTCCTCATATCGCCGGTGAGCGAGGGTCACAGCGAACTTCTTGCCCGCACATCTCCGACTATTTACGACGTACTGATCGGTTTCGTAGGGGGCGGTGCCGGAATACTGGCTATCGGGAGCCGCAGTAAGGGCAATGTGATACCGGGCGTGGCCATCGCCACGGCACTTATGCCTCCGCTCTGTACGGCAGGCTACGGTCTGGCCACATGGCAGCTGAACTATTTCTTCGGCGCATTTTATCTGTTTCTGATCAACTCGATCTACATTGCGTTTGCAACCTTTATCGGATGCAAGCTTCTCGGCTATAAAGGCGCCGACATCGTCGACAACAAACGCGCCATGCGCGTGCGGCGAATCGTCTATATCATCGCCGTGCTCACCATGCTGCCCAGCATATGGCTTACCTATACCATGTTGCGTGACAACAAATTTCAGATGCAGGCCGGCAATTTTGTGGCTCACGAGTGTATCTTTCCCGAAACTCAGGTGGTATCCGACAAGGCCTACACCGACAAGGGGCAGCGCTATATCTCCATAACGCTTATCGGACGGCCTCTTCCGCTCGACTCGCTTGAAACGGCTCTCGAATCAAAACTCAAATTCTACAATCTGGAGGGAACACGTCTGCGCATAGTGCAAGGCAGTCTTGCCTCGACCGGCAACGCGCAGCCGGCATCATCCGACGATGCGAAAGTCATCTACCAGACGGCGCAGTCGACCATCATGGCACAGCAACAGCAGATCGATTCGCTCCGAACCGTGCTCAAACTTTCGGAGTCGAACGACGGGCAAATCGTGGCGCCCGAGCTCAACATCGTGTTTCCCGACGTGGTCGACATATCCGTGAGTCGCAATGTCTTCACGGCCGTCGGAACCAACACGACCGATACGGTCAACGTGGCTCTCATCCATTTCTCACGGCACATCACAGCCGACCAGCGCATCCGTCTGAAAGAATATCTCGAGGCTCGCCTCAAACTGAAAGACATAGAAATCGTTACCATACCTGCAATTAAAAATGAAAAAAAGAATGAGTGACACTGTACCGCCCGTCGTAAACGAGATAAACGGCAAACGAAATCCGGTTCGTGTCGCGTTCCTGTGCCATAGCGACAATCTCGGTGGCGCCGCCGTCGTGACGCGGCGTCTTGTGCATGCTTTGCGGGATGAGGGAGTCGATGCCCGGATGATAGTGTTCAATAAACTGAGCGACGACGATTGCGTGATTCCGGTCGGAGCCGGACGTTTCCGGCGCGGATGGTCGTTTCTGACCGAACGCGTCGGAATCGCATTCGCCAACGGTTTTTCCCGTGAGAATCTTTTCAAGGTGTCAACCGCTTCCTCGGGACTCGATCCCGTTGACAAACGATGGATCCGCGACGCCGATGTCATCGTCCTCACGTGGATCAACCAGGGTCTGCTGTCGCTCGACGGCATCCGCCGGCTCGGGCTCATCGGCAAACCGCTGGTGTGGATCATGCACGACATGTGGAATCTCACAGGCATCTGTCACCACGCCTACGATTGCCGCCGCTACACCGTTTCTTGCGGCGCCTGTCCTTTGCTCAAGGGATATAGGGAGAAAGACCTTTCGGCTACCGTATGGCAACGCAAACGGAAACTCTACGACAGCATACCCATACGGTTTGTCGCCGTGAGCAACTGGCTTGCCGAACGCGCGCGTGAAAGTTCGCTTTTGCGCGAGCGCGATGTGCGCGTGATACCCAATGCTTTTCCGGTCGATTCGTTCACGACCGAGCCATCCATAAGTTTTTCATATATTCCCGACGACCGCAAGGTCATCCTCATGGGTGCCGCACGCCTTGACGATCCTATCAAAGGGCTCGATTTCGCCATCGGGGCGCTTAACGATCTCTTCGACAATTATCCCGAGGTCACGCGTAATGCGGTGATGGTCTTTTTCGGTCAGATACGCGATGAAAACGCTCTGGCCGATCTTCGCTTCCCACACATCAGGCTCGGCAGGATCAACGATCCGCGCATGCTTCGCGAGCTTTATGCCCGGGCGTCGGTCGTGCTCTCGACATCACACTACGAAACCCTCCCCGGCACTCTGATCGAAGGTCAGGCCGCGGGTTGTCTGCCCGTCACTTTCGGGCATGGCGGACAGGATGACATCGTCGAGCATAAAGTCAACGGCTACATCGCGCGCTATCCCGATACAGCCGATCTGGTCGAAGGGCTAAGGTGGGCTCTTGCGCAGACTCCCGACAGGCACGCGCTGCACGAACACGTACGCCGGAAATTCTCTTCCAAAACCGTGGCCCGCAGATTTATAGATCTCTTCGACGAACTTCTCGACGAATCACCGCGCGGCTGACACAAATAATCAGCACGGTTTTCATCCACATCCGGAGCATTGGTCAGCTCCGGATTGCAGCCGTTACGAAAAAAAATTGTAATTTTGCATCTCTTGATACCAAATCATTATAAACGAAAACCATTATGTCGATAGATGATATTATAGCCCAAGGC
>CAJJOX010000117.1 GCA_905193485.1 uncultured Porphyromonadaceae bacterium
CTCGCTTGCCGGAAGCGACGAAATTCAGCATCGGTTTGTCGAATCTTACCGCAACGCGGCCAACGAGCTTTTCGATGCCGCACGCCGTTTCGGCATAGAGATGAAGGGCACATCCTCGTTCCGGCTGATAGAGCGTGCGATCAGTTCCGATACGGTGCGTTTCGTGGGCGAGCCGCTTCAGGGGCTTCAGCTTATGGGGGTGCTCGAAACCCGCGCTCTCGATTTTAAAAACATCATCATGCTTTCGATGAACGAACGCGTGTTTCCCCGGCGTCATTACACCCGTTCGTTCATACCCGATGCGCTTCGCTATGGCTACGGCATGTCGACGATCGATTTTCAGGAGAGCATATTCGCTTATTATTTTTATCGGTTGATATCCCGAGCCGAGAATGTCACTCTCATCTATGATGCCCGCACGACATCGAGCAATATGAGCAACGAGATGTCGCGTTATCTATCGCAGTTGCTTTATTTTTTCAAAGACAAGGGTAAGATAAGCCATAAGCTTGGCCTTTACAGCGCGCAACGTTTTACGCCACCGTCGATTGCGGTGAAAAAAAACGATGACATATTGGAAAAGATGCAGCGATTCCTACAGGGTGGATCTTCCAATCTCTCCGCATCGGCCATCAATACCTATATCAATTGCCCGCTGTGTTTCTATCTGCAATATGTCGAAGGCTTCAATGCGGAAAACGAGGTGACGGACTATATGGATTCGAGTACCTACGGCACCGTCGTGCATGCTGTCGCGCAACGTATATATGAGGATTTCAGGCCTGAAGGCAGCACCGCACCTGTCACTGTCACCGAATCGATGCTAAGCAGACTGATGGATCCTGCCAATGTGACTGTCGACCGCTACATAACCGAAGCGATCAACCGATGTTACAATCATCTTCCTGACGACATGCTTCGGCAACCGCTGGTGGGAGAGTCGCTGGTGCTTGGCAAAGTGATACGAGCCAATCTCAACGCTATGATCGGAGTCGATAAGGAATTGTGCCCCTTTACATTCATTGACGCCGAACACGAGATGAGGGGGGTGCTGAAAATTAATGATAGGCTGACGATCAACGTCAAACAGATCATAGATCGCATCGACATGGTAGGCAGCACGGTCAGGTTTGTCGACTACAAGACAGGCTCGGATCAGTTGAGCGCTCCGTCGGTCGAGTCGCTTTTTGACACAAATCAGGATAAAAGGGCAAAAGCCATTTTTCAGTTGCTTCTTTATTGTCACATATACAACACCCTTGAAAAAAAAGATATAGCCATTCGCCCGGTCGTCTACAAGATGCTCGACATTGCCTTAAGAGGAGTGGTGCCGTTGAAAATAGGCGAGCCGATCGATGACTATCACTCCGTCGCTGATGAGTTTCTGGCACATCTGCGCGACAAGATTGAGGAAATGTTTGACCCGGATATCCCGTTTGTGCAGGCGGAGAAGCCGAAAAACTGCACGTTTTGTCAGTTTAAGGCCATGTGCGGACGTGAATGATCAGTCGTAACATTATAATTATATGAGCGGACTCTACATCCATATCCCGTTTTGTCACAGCAAATGTCATTATTGCGACTTTTATTCGGGCCCTTTTGCATGTGACCGTGACGAATATATAGATACTCTCGTTTCGGAACTTGCCCGACGACGTGATGAAATAGAAATGCCGCCACGCACCATATATATCGGCGGAGGGACTCCATCGTCGTTGTCGACGGCGTGTCTCGGACGACTTTTCTCCGCACTCCCGACAGATGCGGTCAGGGAGTTTACCATCGAAGTCAACCCCGAGGATGTAACAGATGCTTTTGTTGAATTCGTGTCGTCGTCGGCCGTCAATCGGGTGAGTATGGGAGTGCAGACGATGGATGACACAATATTGCGGAAAATCGGACGTCGTCACACGTCGGCCGATGCGGTTGCGGCTGTAGGAAGGCTTCGGAGTGGAGGTATCGACAATATAAGCCTCGATCTGATTTTCGGATTGCCGGGTCAGGATACGGACGGCTGGGAGCGCACGCTTGATGCGGTGCTTGCGCTCGAACCGCGTCATTTGTCGGCATATTGCCTGATGTATGAGCCGGGCACCAGACTGAGCGCCATGCTCAGTGCAGGCAAGATCGCGGAAACGCCGGCGGAGGAACTCGAGCATATGTATATGATATTATGTGACAAGGCCGGATCCGGCGGATTTGAGCATTATGAGATTTCTAACTTTGCCCGGCCGGGATATGCTTCGTGCCATAATTCGGCATATTGGAATCTGACGCCTTATCTTGGGCTTGGAGCCGGGGCGCATAGTTTTGACGGATGTGTGCGTCGGTTCAATCCGCCGGATATCCGCCGGTATATCGTGACGCAGGGCGCCGTCTGCGAAACCGAACCTCTCGGCTTCAAGGAACGTGTCAATGAATATCTTTTGATTCGGCTGCGTACAGCAGGCGGTATCGATATTGCTGATTATGAGCGACGTTTCGGTGTCGCGGAAACTGAACGGCTTCTTTTGTCGGCAAGCGGGCATATTAAATCCGGACGTCTGATGTTTGCCGGCGGCAGACTCCGCATTCCTGAACGCCGCTGGCTTATTACCGATTCGATCCTTGTAGATCTGTTCACATGAGTGGAGTGGGGGATCAGTCGTGATGGTATGGCTCGCCGCGAAGAATGGTCATGGCACGATAGATCTGTTCAGTGAAGAACAACCGGATCATTTCATGAGAGAATGTCATTTTTGATAAAGAAAGTTTTGCATCGGCGCGGGCGTAGATGTTATCCGGGAATCCGTATGCGCCGCCGATGACAAAGACAAGCCGTTTAAGTCCGGCGGTCATGCGCCGGTCGATGAATGAGGCAAATTCGCGCGAAGTCATCTGAGAGCCCCGTTCGTCGAGGAGTACCACATAATCCGAAGCTTGTAGCGCCGCCATGATCCGCTGCCCTTCCATCTCTTTTTGCTGAGCCTCCGTGAGCGAGCGTGTCGCTTTGATGTCAGGAAGAATTGTAAGTGTAAAAGGCACGTAGTGGCAGATGCGTTCGGTGTATATGCGCACGCCTTCCTCAAGATAGCGTGTCTGTGTCTTGCCTACGGCCATGAGCTCTATTTTCATTCGTTTGTTATCGGCTTGTTTGCTTTTTGAAGGCTAATTTGTAAATTTGCACAAAAGTAAGAAAACAATACGAGATTATGAAAACCAAAGAAGAACTTATAGACGATCTGCTGACACTGGCATTTGCTGAAGATGTCGGTGACGGCGACCATACGACACTATCCACAATTCCTGCCGACGAAATGGGGCGTCAGCGCCTGATAGTCAAGGAGGAGGGAATCCTTGCCGGGGTCGGGATCGCCAGGAAAGTGTTTGAGAAATTTGATCCTGCACTGAAAATGACGGTTTATATCAACGACGGCGCCCATGTGAAATCCGGAGATGTCGCGTTTGTTGTCGAAGGTCCGGTGCGCTCGCTTCTGCAAACCGAGCGTGTGATGCTCAACATCATGCAGCGGATGAGCGGTATCGCCACAACCACAGCCCGCTATCAGAAACGGCTCGAAGGTCTGAAGACAAAAGTGCTCGACACACGCAAGACCACCCCCGGCATGCGTATGCTTGAAAAGGAGGCAGTGCGCATCGGCGGCGGATGCAACCATCGCATAGGGTTGTTTGACATGATATTGATAAAAGACAACCATGTCGATTTTGCCGGCGGTATCGGTCAGGCAGTGGCGGCTGCAAAAAAATATTGCAGGGAAACAGGTCGCGATCTAAAGATTGAGGTTGAGGTGCGTAACGAAGATGAGATCAAGCAGGCTCTTGAGGCCGGAGTCGACCGCATAATGCTTGATAATTTCACACCGGAGCGCACGCGTGAGGCAGTGAAGCTGATCGGTGGACGCACCGAAATAGAATCGTCGGGAGGAATAACGATAGATACATTGCGCGACTATGGCGAATGTGGCGTGGACTTCATATCGGTCGGTGCGCTGACCCATTCGGTCAAAGGGCTCGACATGAGTTTCAAGGCTTGCTGAGGCGCAGCATCCGATCGACGGAAAATCCCTTGAAACTGTCAATCACCGCAGATGCTTTCCCAATAAGCGTCTGACGCGGGTAGGTCGTGGCAAGAGCTATGACTGTGGCACCGGATGCGTTTCCGGCCTTAAGACCTTGAAGTGAGTCTTCAAACACAAAGCAATCCCGGGGTGCGCATCCGATGGCATCGGCAGCTTTGAGATAGCCTTCGGGATCCGGTTTGGAACGTGTTATCATTGATGCGTCGATCACTTCCACAAAGAAGTCACGTAATGATGGATGCTGATCAAACAGAAGCTTCATTTTGCGGTCGTCGCTGCTCGTGACGATTGCAGCCGGTATGTCGCATTGCCGCAATTCGTCGAGAAACTCAATGACACCGTCGTAAAGTGTATAGACCATCGTTGCCTGAAATCGGTCGATGCGCTGCAGTATATCGTCGATAACGGCGGCATCATCATAGTGCTTTAGAATCTCCGGCAGTGTGGTGCCTTTGATCGCAATTGCATAATTGTCGATACCGGTCGGATAGATGCGGTCGATCTCCGACCAAAAGAGAGTGTAGGCCGACTCGCTGTCAATTAGTACGCCGTCAAGGTCGAACAATGCCCCGTGTTTAGTCATATCAGTAATATAGTATAATAAGTGTTTCTTCGATTTTGATGCAAAATTAGTAATAAAGATGTCAGGAACGGCATCTGTCATAATAAAAAACGTGGTGTCTGCAATTTGAAAGACCGTTTGAAAGACCGTGTCGTGCGGATTACATCATGCAGTGGAAGGTCTGTTAAAGTTTTGTCGCACGGTTGTCGAAGTATTTTCACTCCTACGTGGATGGATCGTAACAGTTTCGCTAAATGTGTTACAATGTGATTGTGTTGTTTGTCGGTCAACAAAAGTGATTTTAAATTTGCAAAATAAAAATCTGTGAAATGACTGCAAAGCGAAAAGGAATATTGGTTTTGTCGGCGATTATCATACCGATTGTTGTTTTGATGGCGGGACTCATATTCTTTGCGACCCGCGCTTCGCAGACCAATATCATCGTGGCAAATCCCAACGGATGTATCGGCGAAATGCCGATCAATAATCAACTCCAGCTTGTCGAGCTTCGTCCCGGGCTGTGTTTCCGAATTGATACCGGGTCAGATTTCAGCACAATTACTGAACATGATCTTGCTGTGCTTGACTCGCTCGGATTCAAATATGAGCGTCACTTTTATCCGGTGATGGGTCGCGATGGCCGAGGTGACATGAAGTTTGAAACCGAACGATTTACTGTCACGCTGCCGTTATATATGTGGAAAATGAAAGCGGATTCGGCCGGCCCTTACAGATATGAGTGTCAGTATGGCAGCATGAATACGCTTAAAAACGTCGATTTCGTGCCATCAAGAACTGGCTTTTCAGTGCTTGGAATTGATTTTCTTGAAAATTTCAAGGTGGAATTCCGCAGCAAGGAAAAGATGCTGGCATTATATCTTGACACTCCGTCGGGATATGAGAATTCCACTACGCTTAAACCGAAGAAAACGTTACTTAACATCCTTACTCTCAGTCGCCGTTATTACATAGAGATGATGGTTGACGGGGATGTCAATGATTATTTTCTCGACACGGGCATTCAGCATGCATTTGTGAAGCGTCCGTCCGATGATCTTACACCTGACGGCAAACATATTGCCAAGGATTATATTCAGTCGCTTCGAGGCAGGTATGCGGCTCTTGCCGATCCTGACGGATGGCTCAAGATCGGTAACCGTGAGGGAAAGGCAAAAATCAACTATTACGACAATGATGAAGAGGATTATGCCGTGAATCTGTTCAATATGTTCCGTGATGTGGACATGCTGCTCGATTTCCCTGAGCACTCTCTCTGTTTCAGCAAATAATGTCATGATGTCATTATTGGGGGGCGTTCCCGATCCACACCCCGACTCGCCACCACCCGATAGGACCGGCCATCGTTGCGTGCGCCATCATCATCCTTCATCCGCATCCGGGGCATGAGGATTCATAATTTTCAAATTATTCATTATCTTTGCAGTCGAGAAAGTTGAATCCGACTACGCATGTTAGGAGTAAAGAAACTATACACGTTTGTGCTGCGGAGCTTCGTGCCTCTGTTCGCCATGACGTTTTTCATATGTCTGTTTATAGTGCTGATGCAGTTTCTGTGGCGCTATATCGACGACCTTGTCGGCAAGGGTCTTGGCATCGATGTTCTTGGTGAATTGTTTTTCTATGCCGCCCTCACGATGATACCGATGGCTCTTCCGTTGGCCATCCTGTTGGCGAGTCTGATGACATTCGGCAATCTGGGCGAACACTTCGAACTTACGGCGATGAAGGCGTCGGGCGTGTCGCTGATAAAAGTGATGCGTCCGTTGATAGCACTGATGGTGCTTATAGCCATAGGCGCTTTTTTCTTTCAGAACAATGTGTTGCCGATAGCGCAGACAAAGATGTGGACGTTGCTCTATTCCATGCGCCAGAAATCGCCTGAGCTCGAGATTCCGGAGGGCGTGTTCTATGATCAGATCCCCGGTTACAATCTGTTTGTGGATACCAAGAACCGCGACAGCGGCACACTTTACAACATCATGATATACGATCTCTCGAAAGGCTTCGACAACGCCAACATCATTCTTGCCGATTCGGGTCGTCTGGCCATGATGGAGGATAAGAAACATCTTTTCCTGCGCCTTTGGGAGGGCGAATCGTTTGAAAACCTCAAGGAAGCAGGCAGCGGAGCACGCAACGTGCCCTATCGCCGTGAAACGTTTTCACAAAAAGACATTCTCGTGCCTTTTGACGCAAATTTCAACCGCATTGACGAGGAGGGAATGCGCAATCAGTATGTGGGGAAAAACATAGCCGAGTTACGTGAAACGATCGACTCATTGTCGATCCGCGTCGACAGTATCGGTCAGTCATATTCCCGACTGCTTGTCGAATCACCATATTTCAATCTGCCATATGCGCGTGCCGTGGTCAAAAACGACACCACGGTGATGGAGCGTATTCCTGACGTCCATCCGGCGACAGCGATCAATGTCGACTCGCTTTTCCACGGCTCGGG
>CAJJOX010000118.1 GCA_905193485.1 uncultured Porphyromonadaceae bacterium
AGCAGCAGGCCATCGCGGAGGCTGAGGCTGAAGCCGATTATCAGGAGCAGCAGGCCATCGCGGAGGCTGAGGCTGAAGCCGATTATCAGGAGCAGCAGGCTATCGCGGAGGCTGAGGCTGAAGCCGATTACGAAGCGCGGCAAGCTGAAAGCGAAGCAAATGACCTTAATAGCCTGCGGGAACAGAGCGAAAGAGAAATGCTGGAAGCCCAGGCTCGGGCTGAGGCATGGGCCGATGAGCAAGGAATGACGGAATGGTCCGACGGTACTTCACGCGCAAATGCCAACATTGACGACTCTATCGATGACTACCTCGACGGATTAGCTGATACCGAGGAGCAGCATAAGGCCGAGATCGCTGATGCCGAAGATCGATATAATACCGAACAAGCAAAAGCTCAGGAACAGCGAGAGGCCGAAATGGCGGAAGCCGAAAAGGAGGCCGCACAAAAAGCCGATGAAAGAGCCGCACTTGAAGCGGATGTACAGGCTCAGGGAGATGCTCTTAATAATGAGTACTCTGATTTGCTGGCGCGAAAACAAGCGGCTTTCGAAAGCGCGATAGACGCTACCAATCCCGACGATCAGGAGCGTTTTGCCGACCTACAGAGAGATCTGGGCGAACAGATGGATCAAGTGAGGAGAAAAATTATAGACAATAATAATCGACTTAACTAAAGCACAACTATGGGACTATTCCACAAAAATCCGAAAGAGGCCAATTTCGCAGGAGGCAGCAAGAATATCCTGGAATCAATTCAACGTGAACATGATACAAACACACTTATTTATCTTGATCCGCGTGAAGATTTCAACAACAACTCCGTTATCACAGTTGCGCCCAACGAGCAGGTGATCTTTATAAAAAATGGCGAGTTCTATGGCACACTGCCCTCAGGACGCCATGAAATAAAAAACGAGAACTATCCTGTTCTGAGCCGTATCCGCAACATTCTGTCAGGAGGCATGAGCACATTTACATGCCAGGTTTATCATGTATCCACCTCTGAACAGAATGTAAATTGGGGCACATCCAGTGCAATTGAAATTCAGGATTTTTTCCTTGGCGGTGGCATGATTGGAGTGCCAACACTGATCCGTGGAGCCGGCGAATTCCGTGTATGCTTTAACATCCGTGAGGATGATGATGCGAGCAAGCAGACTTTCATGCGTCTTATGGGCGACAGAAGCGCCTATACCGTAGATGATCTGAGCCTGCTGTTTCGTGCCCAGATTTCACAGAAGATAAGCTCGACCGTCGGAAAAATTCTTCAGCAACGTTCTCGTCAGGAATCTATTAATGCGATCTCAAGCGAATTGGAGGATTTTTCAGAGGTACTGACACCTCATTTCCGACAAGTATTCAACAATTATGGATTGGAACTTATCAATTTCTCTTTCTACAATCTGTCAATTGACGAAACAGACGAACGCAAGAAATATCTTGACCGACTGATTGCCACAGCACATACGGGCAGCTACGACAAAGCCGTCCAGCAAGAGCTGCTTAAGGATGTAGCCGTAAATCCCGAAGCCGGAGGAATCGCCACTGCGGGAGCCGGACTCGGAGTGGGTATGGCTGCCGGGAATGCCTTTGCACAGATGGCGACCACTGCCTTTACATCCTCCCAGCCACAGCAACCTCAGCAGCCAATGGGATTCGGCGGTCAGAACCGTTTCGGAACTGGCGCTGCCTCCCAGCAGCAATCGCCGGCTCACCCTGACCCTATGGAATCACTCACAAAAATGAAACAGATGTTAGACGCCGGTTTAATCACCCGACAGATCTACGACGCAAAAGTGGCGGAAATAATGAGCCGGATATAATCTTAAATTTATTACAATCATGAAAACTAATATTTTAAAAATCATAATAGCACTTATCTTCTTAGTGCTTTTCAATGCGTTGTTCTTTCTTCTCGGCGGCACCGACCAGTCTGCGGCCAGCTGGATATCCTATGGTTTTATCACTACGGCATATCTGTTATTGCTGACAACCCCTCTGTTCGCGCCGAAGACCAATGGGCTGTCTGTCCTGACCATAAGTCTTTACCCTCGTGCCGTTTCTTACTTCATCATTGAGTTGATCGTCGGCTCTATTCTCATTGCGTTTCAATTGGAAAACATCACATGGCCCTTGATAATCCAGAGCATCGGTCTTGCAATTTTCCTTGTCTTGCAGCTGAGGAGCATGATAGCCAATTATAATACCGAAGCGTCCATACGGAAACAACGCATGGAATCAGCTTATGTGAAGACATTGGCGATGCAAGTCAAATCCGCCTTGAGAAACATGGGCGACAATCCGTTTCGCAACAGCGTCATACGCTGTTACGAAGCTCTCAACAACTGTTCGGTCGAAACATTCCCTGAAGCTCAGGATGCTGAGCTCAGCCTTCGTAATGCCGTCGAAATGCTTTGCAATGCCATTGACGACAACGACAACAATCAGATTGAGGCGAAAGCAAGACGCGTGTTGAACGCTTTACAGACGAGAAACGACATTATAAAACAGTGCAGAATAAACAATTAACTAATCTTATCACTAATCTTTTAATTTTTTGAAAAATTATGGCAGAAACATTAGAATTGCAACAGGTGCTATGTCCCAGTTGTAAACAGGTGATCACCTCTTTCAGTCCTTTTCAGGCAGAAGTGGAGTGCCCTTATTGTCACAATAAGGCTTTCAATCCTCTTATCACAGCAAAAAAAGTTCCTGTTCCCGAGCGTCTGATCGTTTTCAAAACGACAGAAAATGACTTTGAAAAAAATATGGTTTCAAACCTGGTGGATCGTGACTATGTGCCTAAAGACATTTTCCAGTGCATTAATCCTGGCAATGTAATCAAGGCGTATCTCCCGATGTTCCTCTATGAGGGAACCTATCAGTCCTCTTGGTCATGCAAAGTTGCGATTGAAGTGAACGAGGTGAGAGCTTCTGGCAACAGCGTGAAAAACAAGACCGTTAAAAAGTTCACCCCTCATACCGGCACGTCGCAGGGCAACTTCGCTTTTCTTTGTTTAGCTTACGAAGGCGACGATATCCCGGAAGAACTGCGGTCTTTCAGCTCGCAATTCCCCTACAATGTAATGGCTTCAAAAGAGTATGACCCGGCTTTGCTTGGCATCGGAGAAAATGAAAGCCCGATGACAATGGCCGTTGACACCGACACTGATCTTGTATGGAACAAATATGGCAACGAACTCGTCAATAAACTCGCCTGCGAAAGCGCTTTGAAACAGCTGTCCGGCGATGAAATTAAAGATTTCCATGCAAGCAACAGCTACGATCTGAAACACAACGGACGCTATGTGCTTGCTCCGTTCTGGTTTGTATATTACACTTACAATAATGAGCGCCACTACTTCATCATGGACGGCCTTGGCGAGAACACGTCCATGACAACGCCTGTCGACCCCGAGGAATTGGCTTTCGTAAAAGGTAAGGAAAAGATCAAGAAGATCGTCACATGGCTTTGGCCATTGGCTATTATCATGATGCTTTTTGTCGGTTTTACAGCCGGACTTGTCACATTGGGTATCTGGGCGATCTCCCTTATTGTCACAGGAAAAGTCATGAACAAAGATATTAAAGCCCGCCTGGATGAATCAAGGGCAGCAAGAAAAGCGGCCGCGGCAAAATTAGGATAGCGGCAATTAATTGGTATTAACATTTAAATCTTTCGGGACTTCCGGGTTTACCACACCTGGGAGTCCCGATTGCATTTATAGCCTCCCCGCCCCTCTGCTTCAGGATCCTTAAAGTCTTTAATGACCCTTTCGTCCTTTATAGCGACTTTGATCCTGCTATTTGCGCCCGAAATCGGCGGGAATCTCGCCCCATTCGTCGGTGTTCCATTTCAGGATGGGATTGCGCGGGGTGTGGCTCTGAAGCCATGCTTCGGCACGGGCTATAAGCTCCCGGATCTTGGCGTTGCGCGCGGTGGGCGTGATTGTGGTCTTGGCTTTGCGGTTGCGCACCCATGCCATGCCGGTGCGGCTGTCGCTATAGATGGCCACGTCATCCAGACCTCGCTGCCCGAGCCACGCCAGCGCATGCACTATCGCAAGAAACTCTCCCATATTGTTGCTCCCCCCTTCAAGCGGCCCTACGTGGAAGAGGCGTGCGCCTGTCGCTATGTCAACGCCCTGATATTCGACCGGACCGGGATTGTGGCTGCATGCCGCGTCCACGGCTATCGAACCGGGCCGTATGCCCGGAATGGCCTCATAGTTGACCGACTTGGCTCTATGGGCGGCTACGCCGCGAAAAAAACCCATATAATCTTCCGGACGGCCGCGATAGGCCGCGATAGCTTCCTCGCGTGAGTTAAAGCTCTTGTATCGGGCTCCCGCCACACCGTCGACCTGCTGCTTGCATTCTTCCCACGAATCATATACCCCGGTGTCGTGGCCGGCCCACACAACATAATATTTTTTCGATGCCATGACGCGTCTATGAGAGGGTTAGATAGATGTTGATGTCGACATGCCGCTGCCCGGCTATACGGGCCACATCGCTGTTCACGGCTTTGCCTAAAAACGTCAGCGCCGCACACTGCAGCCCAGGCAGCAGTTTGAGGGCGTTGGTCACCCCCTCACAGTCCACTATTCCGGCAAGCATGGTGATGAATGTGTTGCTCAGCGCCATGGCTGCGGTGCGGGCCGCGGCGCTTCCGGCGTTGATATAGCATGCCCTCGACGGTTCGGTGAGCGAGATGTCGAGAGGCGAGGCCAGGGCGAGATCGATGGCGGGCACACTGGGAAAACACTTGCCGCAGTCGGTCGTGAGATCGAAAATGATGACTCCGCGTTTCATCAGCGCAACCGTGTCGCGGTCTATGACGGGCGTCGGACTGACACCGGTGTAGACCACCACATCGGCCGACCGGAGGGCATTCTGAAACACACGCGGATGCAGCGCCGAGGTGACTATGCGGCTGTCAAGCTCCCGCTCGGCGCGACGCAGACGATACACATCGTGATCAAACATCCTCACCAGAGCTCCCGCACCGGAGGCCGACCGCGCGGCCGCGCAGGCGGCGATGCCCGAGCCTATGACCGTCACCTCGCAGGGCACGATGCCCGCCACGCCTCCGAGCAGAATTCCTTTGCCATGCACCGAGTCGGCCAGAAGCGACGATGCGCGGGCTATTGCCGCACGTCCGTCGATCTCCGAAAGAATGTCGGCAAACGGACGGTTGCCGCGGTCATCACGGATAAGGTCTATTGCCACGGTGATGATGGATCGTTGAAGAAGGGCATGCACGGCATCAGCCGTCAGACGGCACAGCGACGAAAGCGTCAGAAGCATGGCGCCGCGGCGCATCTTCCTGACATCCGACGGTGGAAGCGGTGCGAGGCACAGCACTATGTCGGCACGCAAGGCGTCGTCGCGCTGACCGATCCTGACCCCCGACGCGGCATACTGGCCGTCGGTGTAATGGATCGTCGCCGATGCGCCCGACTGCATGACCACATCGAAACCTTGCTCGACAAGCTGCGCAGCCCCTTCAGGCGTAAGCGGAAACCGCCGCTCGGCCGCATCTTCGCATAATGGCAGCCCGATACTGAACAGTTTTCGCGGAGCGCCGACAGCGGCCTGCTGCTCAAGCGGCTCGTGAATGTGCGATGAAATGACAGTCATATCTTTGGTTTATTGTGCGCCGGTGCGCATGATTTGTATGCAAATTTAACGATTATCCTTGAATCCGCCCGTCGGACGCCGACACGTCCGGCCAGCCGTTTTTCCGCAGCATGGCGAGGAAATCGGCGACCGACCGCTTTATCTGCCCCTCATCCTCCAGCAGATGTGAGGGAAATCTGACAGCGGCCCGGCGATAGAACGGCATGCGTTCGGCAAGAGCCTGCCGGATGTAGGCGTGCAGCTCTGCGTCGTCCAGCGACGCTATCAGCGGACGGCGCGTGCGCCCCACTTTCAGCCGTGCCGTCAGGCACTCTTCCGAAGCGTCGAGCATCACCGTCAGACCCGAGCGGTTCATCAGATCCATATTGTCAAAAAAGCAGGGAGTGCCCCCGCCACACGCCACCACGACATCCTCAAAAGCGCTCACTTCCAGCAGCATCCGCCGCTCGATATCGCGGAAACCCGCTTCGCCGTGGCGTGCGAACAGATCTCGCACATTGGCATGGAAACGGCATTCGATATAGTTATCGAGATCGATGTATTCCAGTCGGGTGGCACGTCCGAGAGCGGCGCCGAGTGTCGACTTTCCGCTGCCCATGAATCCTATGAGAAATATCGGCTTCATAAAGATAATCGCAAAAATAAGCAAAATCCGTCTGAATATCGTACATTTGCAAAGCAAATCAACACATCGAAACATAGCTATGGCAAAAAAGACAAACATCGGCACCATTTGTGTGCAGGGAGGCTGGAAACCCGGTAACGGCGAAGCCCGGGTGCTCCCCATATATCAAAGCACTACTTTCAAATATTCCACGTCCGAACAGATGGCGCGTCTGTTTGACCTCGAAGAAAACGGTTATTTCTATACACGTCTGGCCAATCCCACCAACGACGCCGTAGCCGCCAAGATCGCCGAGCTCGAAGGTGGTGTTGGCGCCATTCTCACCTCATCGGGGCAGGCCGCCAATTTCTATGCCGTGTTCAACCTTTGCGAGAGCGGCGACCATTTCATCTGTTCGTCGGCAATCTACGGCGGCACTTTCAATCTCTTTGCCGTGACAATGAAAAAAATGGGCATCGACTGCACTTTCGTCGCCCCCGACGCTTCCGACGAAGAGATTGCCGCCGCATTCCGCCCCAACACCAAGCTGCTTTTCGGCGAATCGATCTCCAATCCGAGCAACGACATACTCGACATTGAGCGATTCGCCCGTGTGGCTCACGCCCATGGCGTGCCTCTGATTGTCGACAACACTTTCCCGACCCCGGTCAATTGCCGCCCCTTTGAATGGGGAGCCGACATCGTCACTCATTCCACCACAAAATACATGGACGGCCATGCCACAAGCGTCGGAGGTGTGATCGTCGACAGCGGCAACTTCGACTGGGAGGCGCATGCCGACAAATTCCCGGGACTCACCTCCCCCGACGAGTCCTATCACGGCCTCACCTA
>CAJJOX010000119.1 GCA_905193485.1 uncultured Porphyromonadaceae bacterium
ATATTATATGGTGATTAACAAATCTTTTAAGAAACTTTTCTAATTGACCGGTGTTTTCATAATATATGTTCAACAGATTAAACTATAGCGTTTATGAAAAAGATTTTTGGGATTGTCATCATGGCGATGACATTTTTTCTTACCGGATGTAGTCCATATACCCTTGTCAATAGCGAAACATACAATAATGCCGACCTGTCGTCGTACACGACATTCCGTATTGTAACCCCGGATGAAGGCAAAATGATACCCGGAATGCAGATGGTGACTTACTATAATATCGCCGCCGCCATACGCGAGCAGATGGTTGAGCGTGGATATACGGAGGACCCGGCCTCGACGTTGCTGATCAATATCGGTCTGTCGGTGCAAAAGGAATTGCAGACCGAACCGGTGATCCCCAATTATTACCCTTATTATGGCCCTTATCCTTATCCCGGATATTATCCCTTCTTTATGTATCCTCGCCAGTATTACTGGCCGTCGTATGCCAATGCACAGGTGATCACAGGCGTTTATCGCGAAGGCGTCCTGACGATGGATATGGTGAACATTGTCGACAAGGTGCCGCTCTATTCAGCATCCGTCGCAACGATTCTTAACGGAAACGGTCAGGCTCAGTTCCGCAATCTATCCGGAATAGCAGAGGCCGTCGGCACTCTATTCTCAAAATTCCCGGTTCCTGTGCTTCCGCAATACCGCAAATAAACAGTGTGGGCGCAGAATCATATATCGGCATGGGATCATCAACCTCATGCCGATAATTTTGTCTGATACAGCATTCAATATTCACGCATAAGCGACGTTTACATTACATGAAAAGGCTAATCATAGTTTTGATATCTGTTGTCTCTCTGATCGCTGTTGCGGCGGCTCAGGCACAAAAATGGTCGGTCGACACTCTTGGCGGTAAGTTTGAAGTGCGTCATTTTGATCAAGGTCGCGACTATAGCGGGCCGGTACGCAGCTCAGTTGTGCGTCTGTCGCCATCGTCATCGTCATCAGAAGTGGCCACGCTCTATATACATGGGTTCAACGATTATTTTTTTCAGACGGAGATGGCCGAAATGTTCGTGAAGCATGGCTATGGATTCTATGCCGTTGATTTGCGCAAGTATGGGCGCTCGATTATTGCCGGACAAAAACGATGTCAGGTGCGCAATTTCAAAGAATACTTTCCTGATATAGATTCCGCCCTGCGCGTGATCAGTGAGGACGGGTATAGAAAGGTAGTGCTTATGGGGCATTCCACCGGCGGTCTTGTGGCTGCTTTTTACTTAGCCCATCATCCCGATGTGCCGGTTGACGCACTTCTGCTCAACAGTCCGTTTCTCGATTGGAATCTGGGGAAGAAGGAATGCCTTGTAGGAGCCGTGGCCGCTCTTGGAGCCCTGTTGCCGAATGTATCGTTCAAATCGGGATCCGGGAGAGCCTATGGCGAGAGCCTAAATTGTCACTGGCATGGCGAATGGCAATATGACACAATTTGGAAATCGATCGATCCGACAGTTGTCGACCTCGGATGGGTGCGAGCGGTCAATTCGGCTCAGAATTATCTCAAGCACCATGCGATGCGGATCGATCAGCCCATACTGCTTATGTATTCAGCCAATAGTGTCGATGCTGTCGACTGGACGCCGGAAGTGAATCACGCTGATGCCGTGCTTGATGTGGCCGACATACGCAATTACGGCATGCGACTCGGCCCCCGCGTCACGGCCATAATGGTTGAAGGCGGCATGCACGATCTTGTCCTTTCGTCAAAGGAGGTACGCGAACCGCTATACAGTTATATTTTCGCGTGGCTCGCTGATATTGTGCCGACTTCAGAAAATCATCCTATTCTGCTACCCGGGAAATGAGCAGAATCGAGGTCTTAGGATTTTCTATCCGTGAACTTTTGTCGTGCACAGACGTTTTCATAATGTAGATTTATTAACGACAACAATTCTCACTTTATCGAAACATGAAAACGACTGTCTATTCTCTACCGGATCTTCCTTATGCCGATGACGCGCTTGCTCCGGCAATTTCCGCTGAAACTGTGCGCTATCACTACGGCAAGCATGAAAGAGCTTATATCGACAATCTCAACAAAATGATCAAAGGCACGGAATTTGAAGATATGGAGCTTGAGGAGATCATCCGCAGTTCTGAGGGCGCATTGTTTAACAATGCATCCCAGGCATGGAATCATATATTCTACTTTTTTACATTCTCGCCATCGGGTGCCCGCGAGCCATCGGGCGAATTGCGTAAAGCCATCGATCTGCAATTCGGTTCGTTTGATGATTTCAAACGCGAGTTTGTCGATGCCGGTGTCAGGCTTTTCGGCAGCGGCTGGGTGTGGCTTGTCTGCGACGAAGATGGCAAGCTGATGATCGTTCAGAAGTCAAATGCCGGTAATCCGTTGACCGACGGGCTCATCCCCTTGATGACATTCGATGTCTGGGAACATGCCTACTATCTTGACTACCAAAACCGACGTGCTGAAGCATTGGATCGTATCTGGTCGGTAATAGACTGGGACGTCGTCAGCAGTAGATATGAAATAGACTGATCCGCGAGCATGAACCTGATCATGTAACGACGGACCGGATCAATCACGGATTACTTATTTTTATAAGCATAATGTGATGAATGGAGAGGGCGGTACTTGTGAAAGCACTGCCCTTTTTAGTATTGCCGTCATATGGGGTTAGGCTTTTTTAACCTTTCGGGGTCGGAATAATTCCCGTTGCCGTGCATATTTTTGTGCAGATATTTTAGGATAGGAAGTAAAATATATCTATCGCATCGATATGCCAAGGGCTGTTTTGAATGATATCCGGGAGCCCGATGGTCATGATGTCGGATTTGATGAACGGTAACGGAAAAATGCAGGAACAGCTACAATATCTCGCCATCGACCTGAAAAGCTTTTATGCTTCGGTTGAATGTGTGGAGCGTGGATTGGACGCTCTTGACGCTTGTCTTGTCGTCGCAGACGAAAGCCGCACCAACAAGACCATATGCCTCGCCGTTTCGCCGGCATTGAAAGCGTTCGGCGTGTCGGGGCGTCCGCGTCTGTTTGAAGTGGAGCGGATAGTAAGGGATGTCAACCGCAAACGGGGTCACAACGGTACATCATCCTCCGGTCGTGAACTTGCCGCGCATTCCGAACTTGCGCTGACTTATATAGTGGCGACGCCACGGATGCGACTGTATATCGATTATTCAGCACGTATTTACGGTATTTATCTACGGTATATCGCACCTGAAGATATTCTGGTCTATTCCATAGACGAGGTGATCATAGATCTAACGGGCTATCTCAGCACTTACAAAAAGTCGGCTTATGACCTGGCAATGCAAATGGTCCGCGACGTGATTGACGAAACCGGAATAACTGCAACGGTGGGAATAGGAACAAATATGTATCTCAGCAAAATCGCCATGGATATTGTGGCAAAAAAAATGCCGCCTGATAAAAATGGAGTGCGCATAGCCGAACTTGACGAGCTTTCTTTTCGCCGGCAGTTGTGGACACATACGCCTCTCACCGACTTTTGGCGTGTAGGTCATGGGGTTGCAAGGCGCCTTGAAGCTGTCGGATTATATACAATGGGTGACGTGGCACGTGCATCGTTCAGGCATGAAGATTGGTTTTTTCGCGAATTTGGTGTGAACGCCGAATTGCTCATTGATCATGCCTGGGGTCGCGAACCGGTGACTATGGATGCCGTCAAGTCCTATCGTCCAGTCGCCCGATCGATGTCAAGCGGGCAAGTGCTCCAAAGTGCCTATTCTTTCGACAAAGCCCTGGTCGTGGCTCTGGAGATGGCAGACAATATGGCTCTTGATCTTGTGGAAAAAGGGCTTCTTGCTGATCGTATAACACTTACCATAGGCTATGACAGCAGGAATTTCTCCAATCCGATTATACGCCATTTATACAAAGGCAGGATTACTACCGATCATTATGGACGTCCGTTGCCTTGTCATTCCCACGGCACATCGAATTTCGGTTGCAGCACGTCATCATCGCGGCTTATCATGAAACATGTCGAAACATTGTTCCGCAGCATAGTTGATCCGATGCTGTTTGTGCGCCGGCTGTCGCTGTCAGTCAGCGGATTGCATCCGATAGGGGAAGATCGTCCCAAGGCAGTTCAATTGGAACTGTTTACCGATTATAAAACGCATTCCGGCCGGCTCAAAGCCGAAGCGCTTGAATCAGCGCGCGAGCGTCGCCGTCAAAGCGCCATCATTAATTTACGGCGACGCTTCGGCAGGAATGTGATTCTCACCGGTTTGAATTATGCCGACGGCGCCACTCAAAAAGAAAGGAACAAACAGATAGGAGGACATAAAGCATGATGGCCGGATTTCCATACGAAGACATCATAACACTTGATCGGCCTGTGAGCCGGAAACATATGCCGATGCCGATGTTGAACCGTGCCGCACAGTTCATGCCATTCGCTGCCCTTAAAGGTTATGACACGGCAATAGCCGAAATGGCACGCACAACAGTCGCTAAAATCGAAGTTTCGACAGAAACAAGTGAGGAAATGTCGCGTAAGCTTGTCTATATCATGGCGATTAACGAAAAACCGCATGTCAAGATCACGTATTTTCAATCCGACAGCCGGAAAAACGGGGGCATATATATCGTTAAGACAGGTGTGATAAAAAAGGTGGATATGACAGAAAAATATATTATCTTTACTGACGGCACGCGTATATCTTTTGACGCGGTCTGTGATATTGACGGTGATATATTCACCGGACTGGAATTCTAAAGCGTCGTGACATGAAAATGACATCCTCGTTAGCAAAATTAAAGAAGTGGCTTGGCGGCCTGTCGTTTCGCACCGGAATTATTGTGCTGGTGATCTGCGTTATGTGTTATTTATTGTCGTTCGCGCAAATGCTGTTGCCGATTTCGTTAGCAGTCAAAGGCGTGTTATGGACAATTTTCTTTGGCTTAGCCAAAGCCACACAATATACCGCATTACTGATCATAGGGAAGGATGGGGTCGTCAGGTTGCGGCGATATTTTCGCGGGAATCCCGATGACAAAGCGTGATGGTTGATATAAAGCCCCTGTGACTTCGTCGGCAGCCTATACAATCCCTGCACTTAGTCAGTTGCTGACAGTCAGCATATATCCGAACCCTCTTTGATTTATAATTGAGATTGTCGGATCATGTCGTAGTGTACGGCGCAGCTTGTGGATGTAGCCGTGGAGAGAGTTGCGGTTGCTTGGCTCGTCACGCTGCCATACGGCAAGCATCAGTTCCGATGCATCGACCGTTTTTCCGATGTTTGCAGTAAGCCGTTCGAGTATCTTTGCCTCGAAGTGGGACAGCTCTGTTGATTTATCCTCATACGAAAGAGTCTGGGTCGTCACATTGAACGTATAGGCTCCTATCGGATATTTTATATCCTCTTGCCTGTTGACACCATATCTTTTGAGAAGAGATTTGATTCTCACTATCAGTTCGCGGAGTTCAAATGGCTTTTTCAGGTAATCGTTGGCTCCGATTTCAAATCCCTCCTCCACATCGTCGATTGTGCTTTTCGCAGTCAGGAAAAGCAAAGGAACCACCGGCGACATTTTTCTTATATCCTTGGCCATTGTGAATCCGTCCATGCGTGGCATCATCACATCGGCGACAATAATATCGGCGCCTTCCGACCGGTATTTGTCAAGCCCTTCCACACCGTCGGCAGCAGTAACCACGTCATAGCCGAGACCGCGCAGCGTTTCCGCGACAATCAGAGTGAGGTCTGCCTCATCTTCTACAAACAACACCTTATTTTTCATTCCTGCCATACTTTATTATGAATACGGAGCCTTCGCCCTCCTTACTCCGGACCTCAATATCCCATCCCATCTTATCAAGAATACTCCTGACATAATAAAGCCCGATACCGTAACCGCGCACGTCCTGACGGTTGCCATGAGGAACACGGTAAAACTTGTTGAACAGAAAAGGGATTGATTTCGACGGAATGCCTATCCCGTTGTCTTTTACCGAAATAGCACTATTATCACCGGAAATAGTTATTGTCACGCTGTCGCCGGAATATTTGATTGCATTGTCAATCAGATTATTCAGCACATGGCCGAGATGTGTCTTGTCTGCTTCTATCGAAACATCCTCGTTTACATCTACATTTATTGTTATTTCCTTATCACCTCTCATTCGCTGGGCAGTTGCAATTTCCTCCACAAACGAGCACAGAAGAATCGACTCCGGTTTGAGTTTCATGGCCTTTCGCCGCTCCATACTCATGGCGAGGATATTCTCCACCAGCTCGCCAAGGCGTCTAAGCTGTCTGTTGGCGATATTGAGGTATGTCACTTTTTTCTGCGAGTCATTGTCAGTGTCGTAATTGAGCAGGGCATCATTGGCGGAATAGGCGATGGCGATAGGTGTTTTCAGCTCATGGGTCATGTTGCTGACGAAATCATCCTTCATCTCCTCGATTGTCCGCATCTTTGATACCGTGTGAAACAGATACCGGAAAGCGAGGGCAAAGGCCGTCATTAGAAGAAATACCGTTATGATAACCCCGAGCATCTGTGAGAGTATATGGCGTGTGAGCGGCGTCATATATACCTTATAGTAGATTCCTTCGTTGGGATTGATGTTGATAGTGAAAGTGTCAAGACCTGATTCACCTTTGAAATTTGGATTGTTGCAAATAACGGAGTCTTTGTTATTTACGACCTCGACACACAGGAAATCCGGATATATGGACCTATGGGAAAGCTGATTGCGCAAAACGCTGTCCATTACCGACATATCATAAGGGATATATTTATCCATTATCGCATGAAATTGTCTGCTCATCGCATCGACCATCTGATTGGAATAAGAAGAATTCTCTGACAGTTTCGCCCGTTCTTCAACTACAGTCCCGTCCGCTTCCGTCCTGACTGATATAAGTTGGCCGTTTTCATCCCGATATGTGGAGGCCTCAGCTTTTCCGTGAGCCTGTGCTTCAACGCTATCCTCCTGCATCTGAACATTTGACTTAACAAAACCATGCGACG
>CAJJOX010000120.1 GCA_905193485.1 uncultured Porphyromonadaceae bacterium
GGGCATATATCCCTCGATTCTCAAGCCATAACAGTCGCTGGGCGGAAAATCCCGGTGTGAGGGAGATGTTGAATCCGCCATAACCGTAAAGAAGCGTCGGGTTGGTGCCGTCGAGCCGCGTGTCTTTGTGCCGTGTTATGAACATGGGGATGCGTGTGCCGTCGGCTGAGGTGTAGAATACTTGTTCGGTCACATAGTCGTCGAGGTTTATTCCGTCGATCTCAGTGCGTCCGATCAGGCGGCTTTTACCGGTTGCGGTGTCGTAGGCGTAACGTGCCGACGGACTGACAAACGAAGTAAATGAATAGAACACATCGCCGGGATATTTCTGTGATCCCCAGATGCCTGCTGTCCCTATGCCCGGAAGTTTGATTTCGTTAAGGCGTTTTCCGTTGAGATCGTGAACGAAAATATGGTCGGCGGCGTCGATCATGTATGTGAGCAGGAGTTTGTCGCCTGAGATGATTGCATTTGTGAGCACGTTGTCGGCTTCGGGTATGATTTCAACCCAGTTGGAGCGTTGAGGCCTGTCGAGGTCGGCTGCCATCAGACGGTAGCGTTCGGCACCGGCGGAAGTGAGGAAATATATGCGGTTGCCGGCTATGCCTATGGGCGCAATGGCAAAGTCCTGCGATGGCTCGATGACTGTCCATTCGGCCTTAGGGTCGGCAATGTTCTTCATCATGAGGGATTCGCCGAAACCTTCACCCGAGCCTATGACAAAGAGATAGTCGCTATCTTCGGGCACATATGGCGAATGGAAATGCAACGGCTGCGAGGGATCTTCATAGATGAGTCGGTCGGAGCTTTGTGGCGTGCCGATCTTATGATAGAGAATCTGATGGTTTTCATTGGCGTTGGAATATTCCTTGCCGGCTTCCGGAGCGGGGTATGCGCTGTAGAAAAATCCGTCGCGCCACCATTGCGGGGATGTGAACTTGGCCCATACGATGTGATCGTCGAGCAAGCGTCCGGTGGCTGTGTCCATGACATATATCTCGGTCCAGTCAGAGCCGCTCCGGGAAATGGTGTAGGCGGTGTATTTTCCGTCGGGACTTTGCACAAGTCCGGTAAGCGCTACAGTGCCGTCGTCAGACAGGGCATTGGGATCGAGGAACAGCCGGGGCGTTCCGTCGACGGTTTCCGAGCGGTAGAGAAGCGATTGGTTGCGTAGACCGTCGTTTTCAAAGAAATAGTAGAGCCCGTCGTTGTCACGCCAGGGCAATCCGGTCTTCTTATAGTTGTTGAGCTGTGTGAGCCGTTGGCGGATGGCGTCGCGGAAAGGGATCTTGTCGAAGTAGGCGTCAGTGACCGCATTCTCTGCCTCGACCCATCGGGTGGTGGCTTCGGCAGTGTCGTTTTCGAGAGGCCGGAAGCGATCGGCGACAACAGTGCCGAAATAATTGTCGGAAATCGAATTGTCGGATGGTGCCTGCGGATAGGTTGTTTGGGAAAATGCTGCCGGAGCGATAGTGGCGGCCGATATGATCGTCATTGCAAAGAGGTTTGATTTCATGTCTGGTGCGCTTGAGTTTGTTTTGTAGTGCAAATTTACAAAATCTCAGGCTCAATATTGTAAAATTTGGTGCGAAACTCATCTACCGAGGGCTCCGACATAGCGAGGGACGGGCTTACTTTATCGCTATTTGATTGCAATATAGATGATTAATATTATGCATCCGATTGTTTCAATGGCTAATCCCATGAATATCAACGGACGGTATCTGTCATTGATTTCTTTTTTCATGATATCGGTACGTCCGTTTTTGTTATAGTCTTTGTACATTTTGATTTTGAAGACAAATCGTATGATAAACCCTATAGCAAAAATTATGATGCCTATCAAGAACAGTGTCATAGCAGAAATAATTGAAAAAGTCTGACATTGAAATGTTTTGTCTTTGAAAGAAACAATAATGCCAGGAATAATGTTTTTGCAACTAATCCTAATGCTTTATGAGGCGAGCGGCGGCTTTGCGGGTGCATCTGCGGGCACGTTAAATTTCGTCGTCACCATCGCGGTCGCGCCGGTTGTCACCATTAGACGAACCTCCTCCGCCTCTGTCGTTTGAAACGGTGTCGAGCGCGGTCAGTCCAACGAACAGAGCGACTGCCATGTCGGTATGCGCCGAGAATGGCATACGCCTCTTGTCAGTCGGCTCAATCCTCGAACTGCGTTGCGTCATTTCACTCCGCCACTCGTTCTACGGCGGCTGGCGCAATATCAAGATATTGGCCTTCGGCAAGTGCCGCCGCGTCCGCGACTGCTACATCTTCCGCGTCAACGACTGCGAGTTTTTTGAGTTTTCTGTAGCTGCTTGATAGTCAAAGATTCACTAATTATGTGTAACTTTGTGCTATAAAATCTAAACAATTTATGAAAAAGTTAATCCTATTTCTTGTATTTACATCGTTTTCAGTCGGGTTTTCTCACGCAGCCGAACCCGCTACTATTGTAGCCCCTGCTACAAATGCCGTCAATAATTATCTGTTATATCCCACCACTAATATTTATACTTTCCTTAAACTTGATACAAGAAACGGTAAAATTTGGCAGGTTCAATACTCAATGGATGAAAATGAATTTGAGGTAGCATTGAACCCCCAAGAGTTAGTTGTCTCAGGTAAACCAGGTCAATTCGCACTATATCCGACAACGAATAATTGGACTTTCTTACTGCTTGATACGGTCAACGGAGATGTTTGGCACGTTCAATGGTCGCAAGACGCGATCAATCGAGGTATAATACCCATCAAATCATTGTACTAATGAAGAAACTAATATTCTTACTACTTGCGATAATTTTTGCTTGCTCTAGCATTCATGCAAAGAAACTATTCGTAGAGATGGAATTTCATAAAAATTCCATTAAACTTGATGACGGCTCTAATAAGAAACGTCAAGCTATAAAAGGTGAAGATGGTAAGGACCTTAAATTCACTTCACTCGTAGGCGCTCTAAATTATATGTCATTACATGGCTGGGAATTAGTTGATACAAAATCAATTATTCAAGGTGGGACTTATGGCGGATCTGGAGGCACTGATACTAAAGTTTACTACATATTCGCGAAAGAAGTTAGCGAAGAAGAATTAAAGGAAATCGTAGATAACAGTTATAAGGAATAACTGCGTCTTTTCGCGCAACCCATACCGTCCATAACTTTGTGGCAAATACCACAAAGTTATGGACTTTTCTTTTTCTGAACCCAATTCTAATTCCGTCGAAACGCTACCGGCTTAAGAAGCCCGCGCCGCATTCATTGTCAATTCGACCTACGTGTTCTTCCCTTTTTCGCTCTGTTGCAGAACGGCTATCACTCTTGAGCCATTCAGCCTCTTAAGCACATTCTTTTATTTGCCACAATCTCAGACTTTTAGTAAATTTGCATTATGTCAGAAAAATATCCAAACTGGAGTAAAGAAGATTGGCCATGGGCAAAAGGCTCATGGGCCTGCAATAATGTACCTCGACGAAATGAAACAGTATCATTATGGTATTTTGGTGGTATCCCTATAGAAAGTGCAGATTTTGTATTCCCCAAATCGAAATATGAAGGGTTTACGCTTTCGGAAATGGTTCGCCATCATCCAAAAGCATTAGAGTTACATATGTTGCACAGGAATATTTACATTTTTCCTCATGTTATAAAGCACTTAAATGTAACACAACAACAACGCCGTCGTTTAATAAGAGTTGTTGAATCTTATCTTACATTTGACGAAATAAATCCTACCCATCCACATCTTCACTCTAAAACTTATGAGAGTAACTATGATGGCTTAACTATCGAACAAATAATAAATGAGGACTCACAATATTTGCCTTATGTTATTAAGCATGCAGAAGGCAGATGTATGATAGACCTTTATTATCTCAATGATTTAATAGAAAAGTCTACTTCGCCAAGAGTAACTTCTGTTTTATTGAAGTGTTTCGAATATGTTGAAGAAATACTTGAAAAACAAAGAGATGGCGAGGAAGCATATGAAAGAGAAATTGCCTATATGCAAGAACAAGAAGAACTAAGGTATTGGCAAAATGAAGGTTATAGAGAAGCATTTGATGGCGACTCCGAGGCAGAATGGAATATTGATTAAGTTTGTCTTTTCCGCATAAAGTGCTTGAGCGGACATTTTCACAGTACGTTCAGGCGCTTTTACTATGCGCCGCCACGGTATTACTATGCGCTCGGATTTGGAGGGAGGGGGAGCGGTGTAAAGGAATGAGCCCTTGCGGCTCGGATGAGCTGCAAGGACTCTGTTTAGTAGCGGGGGCAGGACTCGAACCTACGACCTTTGGGTTATGAGCCCAACGAGCTACCACTGCTCCACCCCGCATTGTGGTTTTGTGAGTGCAAAGGTAGGGAGAATTTTTGAAAATACAATAGTTCCGGACGATTTTGTGGTTTAAAAAGTGTTAATGGCGAATGCGAGGAGAGGGGTCGGTGGCCGGAGCATTGTCGGCCGGCGCGGCGGGGACGGGAGATTGTCCGTCGGCAGTTGTCGCGTTGTCGGCAGTTGTCGCGTTGTCGGGTGTGGCTGCAAACAGGCGGGCGAGATGGCGCTGACGGAAGCGTTCGAGGAGTTCCCAGAAGTTAGGGACGAATAGTGTGCCGACGATTGCGTTGACGGCCATGCCGAACACGACAGCCGAGGCCAGGGCGACGCGGCTTGCGGCTCCCGCACCGGTGGCGAATAGCATCGGCATAACACCGAACACGAAAGCGAGCGCGGTCATGAGAATGGGTCGGAACCTGATGCGTCCTGCGTCGGCGGCTGCCTGACGTATCGGCATTCCCTGTTTGCGGAAATCGATGGCGTATTCCACGATTAGGATGGCGTTTTTGGCCGACAATCCAAGCAGCAATATGATTCCTATCTGTGTGTAGATGTCGATGCTCTGTCCCATGATCAGACAACCGATGACGGAGCCGAGTATGGCAGTGGGCATCGAGATGACTACGGCAATCGGATCGGTGAGGCTCTCATATTGTGCGGCGAGGACAAGGAGAGTGACAATGACGGCAAATATCATCACCACGGCCACAGTAGTCCCTCCCTGAGTTTCCTGGAAGGCTTCGCCGGTCCAGGCGTAAGAATAGTCGGTGCCGACAGCCTCACGTACGGCCTGCTCCATGGCTTCGATTGCCTGTGACGAGCTTGTGCCCTTGGCCGGGGTGGCGGTGAGGGAGGCTGTGGAATACATGTTGTAGCGGTCGATCGAAGACTGACCTGTAGAGGGACGTACGGTCATGAATGCCGAGAATGGAACCATGTCGCCGTTGGCATTGCGCGTCGACAGGCGCAGAACATCGTCGGGGTTGGTGCGGGCGAGGGCGTCGCCGGATAGCTGCACCTCATAAACGCGGCCGAATTCATTGAAATCGTTGACATAACGCTGGCCGGTGAACGCCGTCAGCGAGCTGAAAATGTCGGCGAGGTCGAGACCAAGCGTTTCAACGCGGTCGCGGTCGACTACAATTTTATATTGCGGAACGCTGCCTTCATAGAGCGAAGTGACGGAAGCGATGCGCGGATCCGCTTTAGCCTTGGCCATGATCTCCTGCAATGCGCGACCCATAGCTTCCGCACCGTGATTGTTGATGTCGAGAATCTGCATCTCGAGTCCCGACGACATGCCGAGTCCCGGAATAGACGGCGGGTTGACAGCAAAGATCTGCGCTTCCTGAATATCGGCGCAGCGGCGTTCGAAATCGGCAATGACGGCGTCGGCGGAATTGTCTTTGCCTTTACGTTCCGACCACGGTTTCAGCGTAGCGATGAGTGCACCCATGTTGCTGCCGCTGCCACCGAGGAAAGAGAAACCGGAGATTGATATCACATTTTCGACATCGGGATTTTCACGTAGTCTGTCGGAAGCTTCGGCGAGCACTTTCTCAGTGCGGTCGACCGCGGCGCCCGTGGGAAGCTGCACGGAGCCCATGAAATAGCCCATGTCCTCTTCAGGCACATAGGATGTGGGCATTTTGATAAATCCCCAGAATGCAATCCCCGTGATGATGAGGTAGGCGAGAATAGCCACCACCGGACGGCGCAGGAACGTTCCCACGATGCGCATGTAGCCTGCCAGAGTGGCGGCAAAACCGCGGTTGAACCATTTGTAGATGAAGAATTTGGGTTTTCCGTCGGACGGCCGTAGGAAAAGCGCGCACATGGCCGGCGTGAATGTCAGGGCATTGAATCCGGAGAAGGCCGTCGATACGGCGATGGTCAGGGCGAATTGTTTGTAAAGCTCGCCCGTTATACCGGAAATGAAGGCCGTAGGAATGAATACCGACAACAGTACCAGAACTTCGCCGATCACCGGTCCCTGCAGCTCTTTCATTGCCTTGACGGCTGCCTGACGCGGCGACATAAGCCGTTTGTCGACAATACGGGCGCAGTCTTCCACCACCACTATGGCGTCGTCGACCACAATAGCGATGGCCAGCACGAGGCCGAAGAGAGTGAGTGTGTTGAGAGTGAATCCCATGAGTTTCATCACCGCGAATGTGGCAATGAGCGACACGGGGATGGTGATCATCGGAATGATGACCGCTCTCCAGCTCTGGAGGAACAGGAGAATGACGAGCATCACGATGAGAGTGGTTTCGACAAACGTCACCAATACCTCATCGATGGATTCAGTGACGAAATCGGTGGAGTTCATGATCACCCGGTAGTGGACTCCATGAGGGAAATATTGCGAGAGATCGTCGAGCCGTTTCTGCACTTTCGAGGCGACATCGAGCGCATTTGCACCGGGGAGCTGGTAGATGCCGAGCAGTCCGGCGGGTTTGCCTGAAACGAGCGAAGTGTTGCCGTAGGAATCGCTGCCGAGCTCAATCCTGGCCACGTCGCGCAGCCTGAGCAGCGATCCGTCGGCGCCGGTGCGGAGGATTATGTCGCCGAACTGCTCCGGAGTGACAAGACGTCCCTGAGCGGTGAGTGTGTATTGAAACTGTGCGGCATTGTCGCCGGCGACAGGCGCGGCG
>CAJJOX010000121.1 GCA_905193485.1 uncultured Porphyromonadaceae bacterium
ACCTTGCCGGAGGTGATGTCGCTCGCGAGCTTGGTGTCGTAGGTGTAGTGACCGGCGATGTAGTTGTAGATCGCGGTGACCTTGTCCATATCGGTCTTAGCGTCCTTGCAGAGCGCGGCGGCCTTCTTGCACACATCGTCGCCGGAGGTGAACTGCACGTCGGTCGTGGCGATGAGGTAAGGGGCGTAGGCGTTTTCGATCTTGTCGTCACGCAGTCGGGCGGGCACGGCGAACGGTTCGTGCGAACTAAGGGTCTGCACGGTGATCATCCATGGCTGCCGGCCGGCGGCGGTAAGGCGAATCGCCTCGTCGGCCACTCGCTCCATCACGGGACCGTCATGAACGCCCCATTTGCAACGTTCGGCGCCGGCGGGGAAATCGTTGACACTTATCAGCCGGTCATGGCCGCATGCCAGATAGTAATCGCTTTTGTGCATTATGCTCATGTCGCCTCCGTGTATCGCCACGGTGGCATATCCGTTGTCGCGCAACGTGCGGGGGAGTCCCGGCAGATTGGGGAGTTTGCGGGTGTAGCGGATGACACTCGTGGTCGGTTGCGCGGGATATCCGCTGAGAAGACATACCAGTCCGCGGTCAGTGCGGAAACTGCCTGAAGTGCAGTTGGCCATCAGCACCCCGTCGGCGGCAAGAGCCGCAAGATTGGGAGTCACACCCGAACGTCTGCCCGTCAGATCGGTGAGATCGGCACCGAGGCTTTCCCACACCACAAAGATGATATTTGGGCGCGAAACGCGCAGAATACGGCGGGGAGGAGCGGATATCACGGGAAACATCCCGTCGACGATGGCATCGCATTCCTGATCCGGCATCGAGCGAAACGCTCCGTGGAAGTCGTTGCCGGTGGTCAGAGAGTAGATCATATTATAGCCCGGATTGAGAGCCAGATGATTAAGGAAAGGACTGGAACTGAAATAGACCACGCTCGGGTTATGCGGACGGATGCCGAGTCCGCGGATGATCACAAAAAGGATGCCCGAAGAAAGAGCGAGAAGCAACAATATCAGCGGATAGCCCCACCAGGCAGGAGAGGCTGAAGGCAATGGGGCGATCATACAACCCAGACGGGCGGCGCCCCACCAGGTGGCAAAAAATGTGGCCGACACCAGAAGCCACGCCGACAGGCCGGTGATGAGATAGGCTGTCGACACGCTGGCCGTGGCGCCTTTGAGCGACCGCAGATATACGAACACCGACGCATCGATCTTGAATTTCCAGAACGGATAGAGTGCCGCGTCGGCCGTGACAAGCAGCCCTACGGCCAGCGACGTGACGATGCCCACAGCCGTCATCACGGGCATAAAGCCGACTGCGGGGACGATGGTCGACAGCGCGCCCGCTATGAGCGGCAATCCCGTAAGATATGATGACACGATAGCGTCAGACACGAATCCGTGACGCCATGCGCCGGCAAGGGATGCGGGCGTAAGCGGGGCGGAGCTTTGCTTGCGGTTATAGATAGCGAATATCGGTTTCTGCACCACGACAAACCACGCTGCGGTGAAAATCCAGAAGATGGCCGATATGATTGTAAATGAGAATATCATTGTGGGGGCTGGCGTCGTGAGAAACCGATTGGCGGAAGATGAGATGATTTAACGTGGCCTGACGTCGGAAACCAACTGCAATGTGCGGCGGAAGATGAGCTCGGGCGCTATTCCGCACATGCAGTCGAGATGTCCGAGCGGACATGTCGGTTTTCCGGCCACGGAGCATGGCTGACAGTCGAGTCCAAGCACAACGGCATTGTCGGCTCTCTGGCCATAGCCGTTGAAACCGCAGGCCGGAGTGGTGCTGCCCCAGACACTGACCACCGTCGTTCCGGCCAGAGAGGCCAGATGCTGGTTGGCCGAATCCATGCTCACCATCACACGCATGCGGCTCATCAGAGCCAGCTCGGAATCTATGGGATATTGCCCGGCAACCGAACGGCAACCGGCAATATCATTGGCCCATGACTGCAACTCTTCAGCCTCGCGTCCCCGGCCACCGAAGAGATACACATTCACTCCGGCGCGACAGAGCAGCTCCACGACATGACGCATCATTTCAAGCGGATAGGTCTTGTTGTAGTAACGTGCAAACGGCGCCACGCCGACTGCCGGCTGCTGAGGTTCGAAAGGGGGAATGGCCGGGTTGCGGCTGTCGAACAATGAGGTGAAATTCTGCTTTATCGGATAGCCAAGACGGGCAAACACGTCGGCATAACGGTCGACGAAGTTGCGTTGCGGCTGCTTGTCGGTAAAAAGCTTCCGGCGGCTCCGGCGGTTTTTATCGACCATCGCCACACGAACGCCGCGAAGCCGCATCCACGCATCTATCTCCCACGAACGCAACACGTTGTGGAGATCGGCCACACAATCGGGCCGGAGTTTTGAAAGCCTGCGCATGAGGCGTGCCATACCGGCAATCCCTTTGTGGGTTCCCGTCAGGTCGGCGGTGACAAGAGATATATTTTCAGGACGGTTGATGAACAGCCGGGCAAAAAACGGGCGTGTGAGCACGTCGATATGCAGCTCGGGATACTGACGCGCAAGGCTATAGATGGCGGGTATGGTCATCGCCACATCGCCGAGAGCCGAAAGCCTTATTATCAGCATCCTTTTCATATCTCGACCCGATTATTTCGACTTCAGATAAGCTTCGACGCCGGCTATGTCCTTGCGGTTGTCGACCGAAAGCGATTTGCAATGGCAGTTGTAGTAATAGATGGGCTGATGGTTTTCAAGGAAACGGAATGAATCGTTTTCTTCGATCTTTTCAATCGGCCCGCGGGGAGTGTTGTGATAAAAGTCGAGAGCTTTCCGCGTGAAAGCGCCCACGCCCACAAATTTGTGGAACACATAATCCATCGCACCCTTGGGATAAGGGATAGGGCTGCGTGAGATGAAGAGGCAGCGGTCGTCGGCCGCCGTGACAATCTTGAGATTAGTGGCGTCGACCACCTCCACGGGATTCGTGAAATCGGTCATGAGGTTTGACACAAAGAAGTCGCCCGGCTTGAGCCCGTCGGGCACGCACTGCACGATAGCCTCTTTCGTGAGCAGCGGTTCATCGCCGTTGACCATCACATAAAGATCGGCCTCGATGCGTGTCGACACTTCATAGAGGCGTTCGGTGGCGGTGTCGTGGTCACTGCGCGTCATCACCACTTCGGCTCCGAACGATTCAGCCACACCACGTATCTTGTCGCTATCGGTGGCCACATAGACCTGATCAAACATTTCCACTTCCTTACAATGCTCCCACACCCACTGTATCATGGGTTTGCCGCAGATGAGAGCGAGCGGCTTCTCAAAAAAACGAGTTGATTCGGCGCGCGCCGGAATCACACAAATAATTTTCATTATGCTATAGTTACTTATTGTCGGATTAAATCATTCATCAGTTTTTTCGTCGTCTGCCAGATGTGCCTGATTGCCCACCCAACGGCGGTGCGACCAGAGCCAATAGGCAGGTGCACGGTCGATTGTCGACTGCATCATTTCGAGATATTTTCTTGTCACGGGATATTCTTCACCATTATCGTCGGGCACTATCGGCTTGAAAACGAAGCGATATCGTCCGCGACCGAGTTTTTCGACATCAAGATAGAGGAATTCGGCTCCGATGCGTCGGCCGATCTCCTCGCCGCCGGGATAAAACCATGTGCGGTGGCGCAGAAACATGGCATGATATTTTGTTTCCTGCCAGCTGGTACGGTGATCGGAAATAAATCCGGTGATAAATGGCCCTACATCGCGTTTGAGCTGAAGCATCTCGCGGAAGGCACGGTTTTTGTCGATGGATATCGACCCGAAACGCGATCTCACCCGAAGCATAAGACGGTCGAAAGCACGGTCGTGGAGCGGCTTGTAAAGCTGCGCCGACACTTTCGGCCTGTCATAGTAAAGCGTGATGGCGGGCACCCACTCCCAGTTGCAATAGTGACCGAGATAAAGTATTACGGGTTTGCCCGCATCGGCCGCCTGCTCCACCAGCCCGGCACCGCGCACATCCAGCCGCCGCCGCATTGTACGGTCGGAGATATTCAGCAGTTTTATCGTTTCGACAATATTGTCGCAAAACTGTTTGTAGAACTCATTTTCTATCCTGCGCAACTCCGGCTCTGTTTTCTCCGGGTAACAGCTCGATAGATTGTCACGGATCACCTGCCGGCGGTAGTGCATGCAATTCCTGACAAGGAAACGCAGCATGTCGCTCACGACATAGAGCGCCCCCAAAGGAAGCCATGAGAGAGGCTTGACAATTGCCAGATAGAGGCCGTATTTCAGTCGTTCGCCCATAGTCCGTCGGTGATTGTCGTGATTATATTGTCGGTGGCGCCGCGGTTTTCGGCCACATACCGTGCGGCGGCCAGACGTATCTCTTCGAGGCGCCGGTCGTCGTTTTTCAATTTCTCAAACCATGCGCACAATTCGTCGGCATTGTTGACCACTTGCCCTATGCCGATTTCCGCAAGCTGCCGTGGCGTCACCTTACGCTCTATGCGCGGACCGAAACTCACGGGCAGACCATAGACCGTAGCCTCGATCACGCTGTGAAGCAACGGCGTGAATCCGCCTCCGACATATGCCCAGGCTCCATAACGGTAGAGATATGCAAGCTTGCCCATGCAGTCGACGATAAGCGTCTGAGTGCCGGAAAGATCGGTCGTTTCGTCACACCGGCTATAAAGCATGGATGTGCCGCCAATGGCATCACACACTCTGGCCACCTCGGATTCCGAAACATCGTGTGGCGCGACGATGAATTTCACGTCGGGATTGCGACGGATCAATTGGCCTATCATCTCACGATCGTTGTGGTCGTTGACACTGCCCGCGACGAACACCTTGCGTCCTTTGGAAAACCGTTCGATCACGGCATCGCGCCATGGAGTGCGCGCCACCAGTGAGGCATTGTCGAAAAGTGCGTCACCGCTGACGGTCACATCGTTGTAGCCGAGCATGCTCAGATTGAAACGCGACTGATTGTTGAGCACGAAAATATGGCGGAATGTCGACAGCGCATTGCGGTAGGTCTTGCCATACCACTTGAAAAACTGGGAGTTATCGCGTATTATGGCCGAAACAAGAAATGTGGGCACACTGTTAAATTTCAGACGCTGCAAATAATTGGGCCAATATTCCGACACCATAAACACCGCCCTGTCGGGATTGACTATCTCAATGAAGTCGCGTGCATGGCGGCGTGTGTCAAGCGGGAGATAAAAAAGGCGGTCGATATCGGGATGACGGTCGCGCAAAGCTTCGTAGCCCGATGGCGAAAAGAATGTCATCACCACATTGCATCGTCCGCGTCTCTTCAATTCGCTGATGAGCGGCCGGGCAATACCGTATTCGCCGAGCGACGCGGCATGAAACCATATGGTAGGAACCGAACGGTCTATGCCGGCCATGTCATCACGGATCTGCGCCATAAGTCCGCGCTGCCCCTTGACAAAACGGGAGAATTTACGATGGCTCTTCTCACGCAGGCATTTACCATATATGCCAACGAAAGAATTCATCGTATCGACAGCCGCATTATATATCAGATTCATCGTTTGATATCCATAGAGCCGGCAACCGCGACATGCGCAGCTACGGGAATTTATCGCAAAAATAGCTAATTCCTGCGAGATTTCCGCGCCGCCGTGCCGAAAACTACACTTTTTCGCGCGCCATCACGGCGCATTCCGGCCGCGGCGTCGGCACGCGGGGGCCACGCCGTTCACCAAATGTCGATAAAAACAGCGGCGTGAGATTGCGCGGAGTTGCAATGTTGGAGGATAATTGCTAAATTTGACGAAAACTTCCGCAATATATTTTTATGGAGAAATATCTCGTTTCCGCCAGAAAATACCGCCCGGCCACTTTTGCCTCCGTTGTGGGACAAAAAGCCCTGACCACCACACTGAAAAACGCAGTGGTCACCGGACGGCTGGCACATTCATACCTCTTCTGCGGATCGCGCGGCGTCGGCAAGACCTCGTGTGCGCGTATCTTTGCGAAGACAATCAACTGCGAGCATCTCACTCCGGAAGGCGAAGCCTGCAATGAATGCGAATCGTGCCGTGCCTTCAATGCCGGCACTTCGATGAACATCGTGGAGCTTGACGCGGCATCCAACAACGGTGTCGACGACATGCGCACGCTCATCGAGCAGGTGCAGGTGCCCCCGTCGATGGGACGCTATCGCGTGTTTATAGTCGACGAGGTGCACATGCTTTCGTCGGCCGCATTCAACGCTTTTCTCAAGACGCTCGAAGAACCCCCGTCGTATGTGGTGTTCATCCTCGCCACAACCGAAAAGCACAAGATCATACCCACCATCCTGTCGCGTTGTCAGATCTATGATTTCCACCGCATCACCATACAGGACATGATCGACCACCTTGCCTACGTGGCCGCGCAGGAAGGCATCACCGCCGAGCCGGCGGCTCTTGGCGTCATAGCCTCGAAAGCCGACGGCGCCATGCGCGACGCCCTCTCGATATTCGATCAGGTGGCGGCTTCGTCGGGAGGCAACATCACATACCGGTCGGCCATCGACAACCTCAACGTGCTCGACTACGACTACTATCACCGTCTGCTCGACACATTCCTGGCCGGCGATGTGCTCCGCTCGTGGACCATATTCAAGGAAATACGCGACAACGGCTTCGACGCCCAGTTTTTCATCAACGGACTTGCCGGCTATCTCCGCGACCTGATGGTGGCCCGCGATCCCGCCACACTTCCTCTCATCGAAGCCGGCGACAATGTGCGCTCCGACTTCGCATCGCGTGCCGCCAAATGCGACCCCGACTTCCTCTACCGCGCCATGTGCCTGTGCAACGACGCGGATCTCAACTATCGTGTGGCATCAAACAAACAGTTTCTCATCGAGCTGACACTCGCAAAAATATGCCAACCAGCCGGCCCCTCCCGCAATAACGGCGGCAACGGAGAGGGGCGGTTGAAACCCCTCTTTCCTCACCCCAGCAC
>CAJJOX010000122.1 GCA_905193485.1 uncultured Porphyromonadaceae bacterium
CGTGCCCGCCGGAAGCAATAGGAGGCGGGGGGTGGCCGACAGCCTGCTTGACTCGCTGCCGGTGTCCGACGGCGTGCGGCTGATTGTCGTTCCACCGGGCGATGACAATAAATCGCTTCAGTCGCTGTCTTACATCTGGCAGCATTTGTCTGACGGCGGTGCCACCCGCTCTTCATTGCTTGTCAATGTAGGGGGCGGAATGGTCACGGACATAGGCGGATTCGCGGCAGCCACTTTCAAGAGGGGAATCCGTTTTGTCAATATTCCCACGTCGCTTCTGGCGGCTGTCGACGCTTCGATAGGAGGAAAGACGGGCATAAATTTCAACGGACTTAAAAATGAAGTGGGCGTTTTCGCCGAAGCAGAAGCTGTGATCGTCGACGCCTCACTGTTCGCTTCGCTGCCACACGGCGAGTTGGTGTCGGGTTATGCCGAATTGCTTAAGCATGCGCTTCTTCAGTCTTGCGAAGCGTTATACGGCGCACTCTCCTTCGACCTGTCCGAGCCTGATTTTGTGCGGCTTCAGCAATTGCTTCGCGAAAGCATCCTCGTAAAAAAACGTGTCGTCGAGGCGGATCCTTTCGAACGTGGATTGCGCAAGGCTCTTAATCTCGGCCACACGGCAGCCCATGCATTTGAGTCGTTGGCCATGGAACGCGGTTGTCCGGTGCCTCACGGTGTCGCCGTGGCTTGGGGACTGATTGTCGATCTCGTGCTGTCGCATCTTGTGTTGCAACTTCCCGCCGATATACTCCGGCAGGTGGCGGCATTCATCGAATGCCATTATCTCGCGCCGTCATTCACGTGTGCTGACTATCCGCGCCTTATATCCCTGATGCGTCACGACAAGAAAAACCGTTCGGCCGAGGCAATCAATTTCACTCTCCTTCGCGCTGTCGGTCATCCCGAGATAAATTGTGAAATCGCACCCGACCGAATCTCTGCCGCTTTTGATATACTCCGCGATCTGTTCCACATCTGATCCCTCACGCATGCGGCTTATTTGCCCGTGAGGATCGATTTGATGTCGTTGAGCTTGTTGAGAGCCGCCATCGGAGTGAGATTATCGATGTCGGTGTTGAGTATCTCGTCGCGGATCTGTGTGAGCACTGGATCGTCGAGCTGAAAAAATGACAGCTGCATGCCCGAGCCGCCGTCGGTATTGGTCACGGCAGGTTTCACCGCTCCCTTTTCGCCGCCTCGGTTGGCTTGTTCGAGATCGTGAAGCACTTGGTTGGCACGCACCACTATCGATGAAGGCATGCCCGCAAGTTTGGCCACATGAATGCCGAAACTGTGCTCGCTGCCGCCTTTGGCCAGCTTGCGCAGGAACACCACCTTGCCGTCGATCTCTTTCACCGACACGTTGTAGTTGACCACACGTTTGAACGTCGCCTCCATTTCGTTGAGCTCGTGGTAGTGTGTCGCAAATAGCGTCTTTGCGGCTGCTGTCGGATGGTTGTGGATATGCTCGACTATTGCCCAGGCTATGGAGATGCCGTCATAGGTCGACGTTCCGCGTCCAAGTTCGTCGAACAGCACGAGCGACCGTTCGCTCAGGTTGTTCAGTATCGAGGCCGCCTCGTTCATCTCCACCATGAAGGTCGATTCGCCGTGGGATATGTTGTCGCTTGCTCCGACGCGGGTGAATATCTTGTCTACGATGCCTATGCGTGCCGCGTCGGCAGCCACAAAGCTGCCGGTCTGTGCCATCAGCACGGTCAGCGCTGTCTGGCGCAGTAGTGCCGACTTGCCCGACATGTTTGGCCCGGTTATCATCATGATCTGTGTGCCCGAGTTGCTGAGATGCACCGAGTTGGAGATATATGGCTCACCGGGTGGAAGTTCGCGCTCTATCACGGGATGGCGTCCTTCGGTGATGTCGATGTCGAGCGAATCGTCGACTGTCGGACGGCAATAATGGTTGGCTATGGCCACACGCGTCAGCGACAGCAGGCAATCGAGCCGGGCTATGAGCGACGCGTCGAGCTGTAGCGCTTTGATATACTGTCCGACGGCTGCTACAAGCTCGGCGTAAAGACGTGTTTCGATTACAGCTATTTTCTCCTGGGCGCCGAGAATCTTCTCTTCGTAGTCTTTCAGTTCCGGCGTGATATATCGTTCGGCGTTGACAAGAGTCTGTTTGCGTATCCATTCGCCCGGCACTTTGTCGCGGTGGGTATTGGTCACCTCGATATAATAGCCGAAAACGTTGTTGAATCCGATCTTGAGGCTTGAAATGCCGGTGGCGGCGCTTTCGCGTGCCTGCACCTGCATCAGATAGTCTTTGCCGCTGTATGCTATGTGGCGCAGTTCGTCGAGCTCTTCGTCGACTCCTTCGCGGAACACTTCCCCGCGATTCAATGCCACCGGCGGATCGTCGACTATCTCACGCGCTATGCGGTCGCGGATGCCTGCGCAGGGATTAAGCTGTTCGCCGATGGCCTTCAGCGTCGCCTCTGAACTTTCGGTGCACGCGGCTTTCAATGGCTCTATGAGGCGGAGTGCCTGGCTCAGCTGGTTAAGCTCGCGCGGACTCACACGTCCTACGGCGACCTTGCCGGTCAGGCGCTCCATGTCGCCGATGCAGCCCAGAGCCTCCGAAAGCTCATCGCGCAGGTCGGGCTGTCGCATGAATTCTGTCACCACGTCGAGCCTGCTGTTGATGGCGCCCACATCCTTGAGCGGAAAGAGCACCCAGCGTCGCAGCATGCGTGCGCCCATGGGGGTCACCGTGCGGTCAAGCACGTCGAGCAGGCTTTTGCCGTCGGCTCCCATCGCCTCCGTCAGCTCCAGATTGCGTATGGTGAAGTTGTCGAGACGCACGTAGTGGTCTTCGTCGATGCGGCTCAGAGCCGCGATGTGGCTTGTGCGTGTGTGGTTGGTGATGTCGAGATAGTGGAGTATGGCTCCGGAGGCTATGACCGCCGAACGCATATGGTCGACGCCAAACCCTTTCAGCGATCCGGTCTGGAATTGTTTCATCAGTCGTTCGCGTGCCGTGGGCTCGGTGAAAATCCAGTCGTCAAGCTCAAACGTGAGATATGTGTCGCTTACGCGGTCGGTAAAATCGCGTTTCTTTCCGCGTTCGACCAGCACTTCTTTCGGTGCGAACTTGGCCAGCAGTTTCTCCACATAGTCGGGTGTGCCTTCTGTCGTGAGAAATTCGCCCGTCGAGATATCGAGAAATGACACACCCCATTGTTTTGTCGTGATGTCGATGGCGGCCAGAAAGTTGTTGCGCCGGTTTTCCAATATGTTGTCGCCGAGGCTCACGCCCGGTGTCACCAGCTCCGTAATGCCGCGCTTCACCAGTTTCTTGGTGAGTTTGGGATCCTCGAGCTGCTCGCAGATAGCCACGCGTTTGCCGGCACGGATCAGCTTGGGCAGATAAGTGTCAAGCGCGTGATGCGGAAATCCCGCCAGCTCAACTGACTGCGACACCCCGTTGGCGCGGTGTGTCAGTGTGATGCCCAGAATCTCCGATGCTGTGATGGCATCGTCGGAAAATGTTTCATAGAAATCACCCACACGGAACAGCAGCACTGCGTCGGGATGCTTCTGTTTCATCTCGAAATACTGCTTCATCAGCGGCGTTTCAACAACTTTTTTTGCCATTTTTTTCTATAACTTTTATCTGCTTCGTCGCTTGCGTCCGGCCTAAGCTCCACCATCTGGTCCGTGACCGTCTTTATCGCCCGATCCACGATCATCTTCACTGCCTGGCTTACGAACATCCTCACCGCTTGTGTCCATGATCATCTATGTCGTGTCCATGATCATTTATGTCGTGTCCATGATCATTTATGTCGCTTGCGTCTGGTCCTGCCGGAATCACTCTACAAAGATAACCAATTTTCCCGACCCCATATTGCTATTCCATCGCATTTGCCTTAATTTTGCATCGCATTCGCTTCTATGCTGCATCACATGACTCTAATTTTGCATTACATTCGCTTTAATTCCGCTGCTCTTGATCTGAGTTCACATCACATGAAGGGTAGAAACCATATCCGGCGGAATTCTTATTCCATAGCAAATGTTTAATTAAGCAAATGTTTAAATATTCATCCGATTCACACCTGAACGATTCTTCCGATATGCGTCAGATTGTCATTTCCACCATCTTGTCCTTCATTTCATTGTCGGCTTCGGGCGCCGGTGATTCGCTCTGCGTCGCCGGTATCGGACAAGGTGCCGATCTATCCTCATTCGTGTGGCAGACCGATGATCCGACTTTCCGCCCCGACTCGCTGCTTGAATTTTTCCGCGCCGAACCGTTATCCGATGCCACATTCAGCCGCATGCAGGGGCGTTCTTATCCGCAGGGATGTCTGATTCGGCGGTCGGAATTGCGTTATCTGATCCTGCCGCATTACGACGGCCACGGCCACGTGCGCGTGGGCGAGATGGTGTGTAACCGTGCTATCGCCGACGATCTGGTTGCGGTGTTCCGCCAGCTCTATCTCGAGCTCTATCCCATAGAGCGCATGGTGCTGATCGATGAATATGATGGCGACGACGAAGCCTCGATGCGCGATAACAACACCTCATGTTTCAACTACCGCACCATCGGATCGTCGCGTCGTCTGTCGCGTCACGCCTATGGGATGGCTGTCGACATCAATCCCCTCTACAATCCTTATGTGCGCACCATCGGCGGACGCACTCTCGTCACCCCCGAAGGAGCCGAGCCCTATGCCGACCGCTCCCGCAACGACATACCCTACAAAATCACGCTGAATGACCGCGCCTACAGACTGCTGCGCGCCCGCGGCTTCCCCTGGGGCGGCTCATGGCGCACCCGCAAGGACTATCAGCACTTCCAGAAATAACCACGTCCCATCCGTTCCGCCTGATTCATGAATGATACTGCCCAGGCAGGAGCGTCGCTGTCCCGCTTCCCATACGATTCCTCAAACTCCCATACGATCCCTCGAGCGCCCCACACACATTCTGTAGGGGCGCACCGATGGCGCGCCCGCAGTTTCAAGTGTTGCTGAAATCGGTGAGATTCTGCCTGTGGTTCAGCCACCAAGACCGTCCGATCCACATTCGTCAAATACACAGTCAAGGCGGCTGATCAATAGATCGGCCGCCTTGAGTGCGTAATATATTGGATTGTTATAGCTATGCTGTCCGGAGGCAGTCAGGAGCGATTGGCCGCTCAGGCTGCTTTGGATGCTTTGTTGCGGCGTTTGTCGGTTTCGTAAGCAACCGGCGCGGCAATGAACATTGTGGCGAAAGTACCGATCACGACGCCGAAGATCATGGCGAATGTGAATGAGCGGATAGCGTCGCCGCCGAGGATGAAGATGCAGAGAAGCACGAGCAGTGTCGAAGCCGAAGTCATCACCGTACGGCCGAGTGTCGAGTTGATCGACTGGTTGATCGTGGTGAAGAAGTTTTGCTTCGGATAGAGGCCTATGTTTTCGCGCACGCGGTCAAACACAACCACCGTATCGTTGATCTGATAACCGATCACCGTCAGGATGGCGGCTATGAACGACTGGTCGATTTCCATTGCAAACGGCAGCATGCCCCAGAAGATAGAGTAGAAGCCGATGATTGCGAATGCGGTGAAGGCAACGGCTGCAAGAGCACCCAGCGAGAAGGCTATGTTGCGGAATCGCAGCAGGATGTATAAGAACATCGCGAGCAGCGACAGGCCGACTGCAATGTAGGCGTCTGTGCGCATGTCGTTGGCCACTGTCGGGCCTACTTTCTGCGAGCTGATGATGCCATGGTCTTCATCGGAAGCCTGGAACTGGTTGATCGACATTTTTGTCGTGTCGGGCACGAGGGCTTTATACATCTTGGCTGTGATGATGCTGTCGACGTTGACCGATTCCTCGTCGATCATATAGTTGGTCGATACGCGGATCTTCGTGGGGTTGTCGATGTTGATGACGGTGGGTTTGTTGCCTTCGAATTCTTTGGCAAGCACGTCACGCACCTGATTGAGATCCTGAGCTTTTTCGAACTGGATCACATAGTTGCGTCCGCCGGAGAAGTCAATGCCCTGGTTGAGGCCGCGGAAGAAGAGCGAGCCGACGAAAACAAGGATGATTGCGACGATGATGCCGTAGACCACTTTGCGCTTGCCAAGGAAGTTGATGTGGGCGTTGGTAAACATCTTGCTCGACAGCGGAGTGCTGAATGTGAGCTTTTTGAATGCCGAGGTCTTGTCGAATGCTATGAACACGAGGCGTGTCAGATAGACGGCCGTGAAGAACGAGCAGACGATACCGATGATCAGTGTGGTGGCGAAGCCTTTGATGGGGCCGGTGCCGAACATCAGCAGGATGATGCCTGTGATCACTGACGTGAGGTTGGAGTCGAAGATGGCCGAGAAGGCGTTGCTGTAGCCGTCGGCTATGGCGTTGCGCAGGTTCTTGCCGGCGCGGAGCTCTTCTTTCGTGCGCTCGAAGATCAGCACGTTGGCGTCGACCGCCATGCCGAGGGCGAGCACGATACCGGCGATGCCGGAAAGCGTGAGCACTGCCTGGAACGATGCGAGGATGCCGAATGTGAAGAAGATGTTGAATATCAGTCCGAGGTTGGCGATAAGGCCGGGGATGATGCCGTAGAAAGCGCACATGAAGATCATCAGAAGGATCAGCGCGAACACAAACGACCAAAGACCGTCATGGATGGCCTGTTCGCCGAGCGAGGGACCGATTTTGGTCGAGCTGATGATGTCGATGCTGCCGGCCATCTTGCCGGATTTGAGCACGTTGGCCAAGTCTTTGCCTTCGTCGGGGGTGAACTGGCCTGTGATCTGTGAAACGCCGCCGGAGATCTGGGTCTGCACGGTAGGCGCGGAATATACACGGTCGTCAAGCACGATTGCCACGCGTTTGCCGATGTTGTTGCCCGTGATGCCCGCCC
>CAJJOX010000123.1 GCA_905193485.1 uncultured Porphyromonadaceae bacterium
GCCGCGATAAAACATGTGGGCGATGCGGAAAGAGAGGCGGTGGGCGTGATAGGTGATAGCCGGGCCGAGTCCGGCGTGGCGGTAGGCATCGGTGAGATCGTCGCCGGCAATAGTGCGAGCAGCGAAGCTTCCGGGAATGTCATTGAAGTCACCGCAAAGGAGTATGTTTCCATCTGTTTCGTCGATGGCCTGCCGCACGATGCGGGCCTGGACGGCGCGTGAACGGAAGGCGGCTTTGAGTTTGGCGATTATGCCTACACGCAGTTGATCCATGTCGGCCGAACTTTCTCCTTCAGTGATGTTGCGGTAGAGTTCCTTGTCTTCGGCCGTCAGCCCTATCGACTGCATGTGGAGGCTGAACAGGTGCAGCTTAAAGCCATTGATGTCGACGTCGTAGCGGCACAGGTCGAGCTGGTTGGGATCGGCGTTTTCGACGTGAACCTTATTGAATGGATATTTTGACAGCACCGCCATGCCGCGGTGGTCGGCCCTGACGTAGGGATATAGGTTGCGCAATTGTTTCCGGCTTTCGTCGCTGAGAACCTTATAGCCATCGGTGAGGATTCCCTCAGCTTCCTGACAGAGCACGATGTCGGCGTCTTGCCGTAGAATAAATTCGATTGTCGCGTCGCCATTGTAAGTGTTTCCGTCGCTGAAATTTGAGAAACCAAATGTGTTGAATGACAATACTTTAAGTGTGGGCTCCCCGGATTCGGCAATCTCCTTTTCGTCCGGGCGGAAGAAATTGAGGGGACAAAAAGTGAGAATCGGCCCCAGGCACAGCAGCAGCGAGAGTCCGTTGATGACGGCCATCCGGCGCATCCAGATCAGGTTTACAATGGAAACAATCACCGAAATGATCAATATGGCGGGGAAAGTCATGGCTATTATCGCACCGTAGGGCGAGCGGAGCGGGTTGATCATCCCACCGTAGGCCGACATGAGCAGCAGTGTGGCAAACAGGCTGTTGGCCACGATTGCGGCGATCAGCATGATGCGTCGGAATGTCGGTCGGTGATTGCGTGTCATTGTCGGTTGCGGAGTTTGCTGCTGATTGAAAACAGTGTTTCGCGTTCGTCGGGAGAAAGCGAGCTGTAGCCGGAGCGTCGTATTTTGTCAAGCAGAGAGTCAAGCATACGGTCGTCGGGAACTGCCGTAGGCGAAGGTCTCTGTCGCGTGGAGGTGCGGGTGAATGGTGACGATTGCGGGCGTTTCGAGCGAAGGAAGCAGGCGGCGCCCAGGCCAGTCAGGAAACCAGCGGCATGTGCGGCGTGCAGCCCATAGCTACCGGCATCGGTTCCGGAACTTATGACCACTAAAAGGATGGCTATCAGACCGACGATTTTAAGCGATGTTTCTCCGAAAAACACAAGCCGGAGTCTGAGTCCGGGAGCACGCATCATGGTGAAGGCCATTATAGCGAGGATGGCGGCCGAGGCACCAGTGAGCGAACGGCCGTTGACGGCAGGCACAGTAGTTCCGGCCAGTAAAAACGCCGCCGCACCGGCCAGTCCGCCTGCCAGAAAGATAATGTAGACCGATTGCGGGCGCGAACATAGATTACGGGCGATGGATGCAAACATGTAGAGCCAGAGCAGGTTCATCATGAGGTGCAGCACATCGTAGTGGACGAACATGTATGTGAGCGGTGTCGATGGTCGTGCGGCGAGGGCGGATGGCGCCGCTGAAAGCATCAGGCTGTCGAGGATGCGGCCAATGGAGAGCGTGGTGTCAGACAGATTGAGCACGACGGCAGTGAGCCGCAGCAGCACGAACACCGCGGCACAGAGCACCACGAGCACGAGTGCCGGAGAAGCGTCGCGCAGTCGTCGGGAGAAAATGTCAGAAAGAATCACCGTGAATTTCTCCTTTCTTTTTCCAGTAGGCGATGAGCATAAAGCCGAATATCATGCCGCCGAGGTGGGCAAAATGGGCTATGCCGTCGCGGGCTTCGCTCATTCCGAGAAGGAGCTCAAGACCACCCCAGATAAGCATCATCCATTTGGCCTTGACAGGTACGGGGATGAACATGAAATAGAGCGGCCGGTTCGGGAAAAGCATCGCGAAGGCCAGAAGCACGCCGTAGATAGCTCCGGAGGCTCCGACAGTGGTGAAGAAATTGTAGTTTCCGGCCATAATCGACGGATCGAGGCGTATAGCCTCATTGATGCGGTCGACAGGCAAGCCGTTAAGATCGGCGAGCTGTTTTGTGATGAGGTCGGGGAGAGTCAAAGTCCATACGGCCTCCTGAATCAGGGCCGCGCCAATGCCGCAGACCATGTAGAAAAGGAGAAACCGGCGGGAACCCATTGCCTGTTCGAGCATGATGCCAAACATGAACAGGGTGAACATATTGAAGAAAAGGTGGAAGAATCCGCCGTGAAGAAACATATAGGTGATTATCTGCACCGGATTGAAGTCGGATGCTTCAAAATAGTGGAGGGAGCAGAACACCATCATGTTGTTGTTGACAGATGGGAAAAGCGCCATCGCCAGCCAGATGATGGAGTTGATGATTATGAGATTCTTGGTGACGGGCGGCATATGCCGCACCATATATTCGAGTTGTCCCATGAGCAGAGAATAAACCTTAGATAAGACGAAACGTTAAAACAAAACTATCAAGAGCGTGTCGGAAATCAGTATTTTTCGTCCACTTGCCTATAGAGATACAAAATTACAAAAATAATAGCGGAAATCATGCAAATAAGCAGTTATGAAGTCTAATTTTCACTTTTTTGTCATTTTTTTTGACTTTTGTTGTGCGGTTTAAGTTTTAAAGATTATATTTGTGGCTAATAAAAACACTTAATACCATCTACAAATTAAACCGTTATGAACAAGACAGAGCTTATCAATGCGATTGCTGAGAAAGCAAATCTTTCGAAGGTGCAGGCAAAGGCCGCTCTCGAAGCCACAATCAACACAGTTAGCGAACAACTTGCAAAGGGCGACAAAGTAGCTCTGATCGGTTTCGGCACATTTGCCGTATCGGAAAAGACAGCGCGCAAGGGCATCAATCCCCGCACGAAGGAAACGATTGAAATACCGGCCCGCAAGGCAGTGAAATTCAAAGCCGGCGCAGAACTTAACGACGTTGTGAAATAAGCACATCCAAAGATAAGTTTCAAAAACACCATAAAAGCGGTGCGCTCTGCGGAGTGCGCCGCTTTGTGGTTGTAAAGGGCGGCAGGAGCGCGGTCAGTCTTCGGAGTAGTGCCGGAGGACGCGTCGGTAGGAGTTGAAGATTTTGGATTTTGAAACGAAACCGACGTATCGTCCGTTGTCGACCACCGGAAGGTTCCATGCGCCGGTATCGTCGAAAGTCTTCATCACCTGTTCCATCGAAGAATGAATGTCGATGAGGGCGGGCGGCGTCGACATGAATTTCTCGACATGCATGCGGCGGTATAGATCGGGCCGGAACATGATGTTGCGGATGTCGTCGAGAAGCACCACACCCATCAGCACGCCATTGCTGTCGACAACGGGAAAGAGGTTTCGGCTCGACTGGGCGATCACTTTCACCATCTGGCGGAGATCCATGTCGGGCGTGACTGAGTGAAAATCGGTTTCGATGACGTTGTCAATCTTAAGAAGCGTGAGGACGGCTTTATCCTTATGGTGAGTGAGCAGCTCTCCACGCTGAGCCAGACGCATGGCATAGATGCTGTAGGGCTCGAATGTCTTGATGGTGAAATAAGAGAGCGCCGACACGATGAGGAGCGGCAGGAACAGTTCGTAGCCGCCGGTGAGTTCGGCGGTCAGGAACATGCCCATCAGCGGAGCGTGCATCACGCCGGCCATCACGCCGGCCATTCCCATCAGCGCAAAATTTTTCACCGACAGGTCGAGGCCAAAGATGTGGTTGATAGAGTAGGCGAAGAGGAAACCGGCCATGCATCCGACGAACAGCGACGGAGCGAAAGTTCCGCCGACACCGCCGGCGCCGTTCGTGGCCGAAGTGGCGAAAGCTTTTGTGACGGTGAGCACGGCCACGAAAGAGATGATTATGATGACCGAGCCGCGTCCGGAATAGAATACCGATCCGTCGAGGATCGCCGATGTGTTTCCGCTGAGCAGGGAAACGATGGCGGAGTAGCCTTCGCCATAGAGCGGAGGGAAGAGGAATACGAGTCCGGACATGATCACAGCGCCCAACGCGTAGCGCCGCCAGGGGCTTCCCATGCGCTGAAACATGTTTTCCATCATGTTCATCACCCGAGTGAAATAGAGCGAGACGAGGCCGCAGAAGACGCCGAGCAGGACGGCGAACGGGATTCGGGAAGTGACGAACGGCTCGCTCTGCATGAAAAAGAATTCGGCTTCGTAGCCGGTGAATGTGTAAGCGATCGTAGCGCCGGCAATCGAAGCGATGAGCAACGGCATTACCGACACGGTCGTGAGGTCGATCATGAGCACCTCAAGCGTGAAAAGCATGCCGGCGATAGGAGCTTTGAAGATGCCTGCGATGCCTGCGGCGGCGCCGCAGCCCACCATGATCATCAGCACCCTTGGCGACATGCGGAACAGCTGGCCGACGGCGGAACCGATAGAAGCGCCCGAGAAAACGATAGGGCCTTCGGCACCTACCGAACCGCCGAATCCGATGGTCACGGAGCTGGCACAGAGCGAGGAGAATATGTTGTGGCGCTTAAGTCGGCTTTTGTTCTGCGATATGGCGTAAAGCACGCGGGTGACACCGTGGGAGATGTTGTCGCGGACAATGTAGCGCACGAAGAGGAGTGTGATGAGCACACCGGCCGCGGGATATATGAAGTAGAGATAATTGCCGCCGGTGATCGAGATTCCCGACGTCAGGGCATGGGATATGATGTGGATGAGTGCCTTGAGCAGAAGCGCGGCAAAACCTCCGAGAGTGCCCACAATGAGGGCGAGCACTACGACGAAAGCTTTTTCGGAGATGTGCCGTTCGCGCCATAGGAGCAGTCGGTGGAAAAGCGTTTTGACGCGACCGTCAGCCGGTGATTCTGCGGATATATTGTCGTGGGTCATGATAGCAGTTTGTTGGGGGATTGTCAGACGCCTTTTCCCGAAAAGACGGTGTAGACGGTGTGGACAATTATTCTCAGGTCGGTGAGGAGGGATATTTTGTCGAGGTATAGAAGGTCGTAGCGCATGCGACGCACCATTTCGTCGACGTCAGAAGCATAACCGTATTTAATCATTCCGAGCGAGGTTATGCCGGGGCGTATACGGTGGAGGAGGGCATAGGCAGGATCGCGCTCCATGATTTTTGTCACGAAAAAGGGACGCTCAGGCCTCGGGCCGACAATCGACATGTCGCCCCGGAGCACGTTGTAGAATTGCGGAAGCTCGTCAAGGCGATATTTGCGCAGAAAGCGGCCGACTTTCGTGACGCGGCGGTCGTCTTTGTGCGAGAGCGCCGGAATGCCGTCGGACTCGGCTCCGGGGTGCATTGTGCGCAGTTTGATGATCCGGAATGTCTTTTTACGCAGTCCGATCCGCTGCTGGAGGTAGAACGCCGGTCCTTTGGAGTCGATGCGGACTGCCAGCGCCATAATGGCCATCGGGATGGCGCATAACGCAAGCATGACGGCTGAGGCCGCTACGTCGAGAGCGCGCTTGGTGCAAAGTGTGGCGGGGGATGTGTGGCTGCCGGTGATGTCGATAAAAGGTTCGGCAGTCAGGTTCGGCATGCGTGTGTTGAACATGTAGGGGGGCAGGCTGTCGGCGGCTACGTAGACCGGTATGTCGAGAATGAAAAGACGTGAGATGACATCGAGAGTCTTGTCCCACCCGTCGGGGTGCGGGATTACGATGACGCGCCGAATGTCCATATCAGCGCATAGACTTTCGATGCGGTCGATGTCGGCGACAGGGAATCCGGAGTGCGGCGTGCATAATCCGGCACGGTTTTCAGCGTCGACGAGTGCGGTCACACGCGCACCCATCGAGGGGAATATCCTTTCGATCTGCCGCGGGAACAGTTGCGGACGGGAGCCATAGCCCACGATAATCGTCGGCACTCCCGTTTCGCCGCGCATCAATCTGGCGTTGGCGCGCCATGTGATGACGAGCCTGGGGATGTAGACCACAATAAACAGCATCGCAAACAGCATCACGAACAGGCTGTAGTCGCGGGTGCGGTCGAGCGAAAGGTCGTTGATGAGGACGGCAAAAAGAAAAACGATTGTGCCGATGAGCGCCGTGCAGGCAGTGGTCGTGAGTTCGGAAACGCGGGAACGCACGGTTGACCGGCTGTAGATGCCCGACATATAATAGATGAGCATCATAGCCGGGGGGAAAGTCACCTGTCCGAGGACAAGCATAGGCGAGGACAGGAAATTGCCGAGCGAGAAGAAGGCGGTGTTGGCCGTCGGCAACTCGTAGTAGCGGAACACGTTGAAAATGACGAGGGCTATGTTGGTCGATATGTAATCGGCCAACATGTATTTCAGTCGCTGTCGTGTTTCGGATGTCATGGTTTTCAGTGCCGGATTATTTTCACAGATGAATCGGAGCCGATTTTGATCACAGAAGAAGAGCGGGCAGGTGTGGAGTCTTCGCGGCGGTATATGGCCACATAGTCGACGGCGGAGATGATCTCAGGGTCGATTCCGGCGAAGAAGGGCGGCGTGGGCTGGCCGCTGACGTTTGCGGAAGTCGACACCACAGGGCGGCGCAAGGCGCGGCACAGGGCGGCGCTGTAGTGCTCGCGCGTGAGCCGAATGGCAGCGCTGCCATCGGGGGCCATCAGCTCGGGGGCGCGCCCGACGG